>NZ_BCRA01000034.1 GCF_001552355.1 Microbacterium resistens NBRC 103078 | reverse complement strand
GCGCCGGCCAGGGCGGCGATACGTCGCCGCAGGCCCTCGCCCCGGTGACCCTGGCGGCCCTTCCGCGCACCGGGGTCGCCTCGCTGGAACGGGATGCTCTGACCGGTGCGCTGCAGTACGGCCATCAGGTGGACCATGAGCTTCTCCAGCGCGCGCTGAGCGCTCCGTTCGAGATCCCCGCGCTCGACGCCGTCCGCGAGGCGGTCGCCGCGGCCGGGGACCGCTCTCGTCCCGGGTGGGTCATCGCGGCGGTCGACGCGGTGCGGGAGCCGTACCGGAGTCTTGCCGGCGAGCTCCTGATGCGGGCGTTCCCGGCTCGGGACGAGGCAGGCGCGGTGGCGTCGACGACGGATCTCGCGCGCCGGCTGATCCAGCGGCACCTCGACCGCGAGAAGCACGAGCTGCTGGGCGCGATCCAGCGGGTCCCGCCGGACTCGGACGGCGGGCGCGCCCTGCGCGTGCGCCTCCGGGACATCGACCTCGAACGGCAGCGTTTCGTCGAGTCGTGACGCGTCGACGCCGTCGAACAGGCAGGATGGAGGACATGGCGCGTTTCGAGGGGGACGAGTCGATCGCGATCGACTGCGACGACATCGTGATCGACCGACAGGGACACAGCACGCCCACCCGCGCCGTGGACGGGGTGAGCTTCCGTCTGCAGGCGGGGGAGCTCATGTGCATCGCGGGTGCGACCGGCTCCGGGAAGACGACCCTGGTCGGGGCGCTCGCGGGTTCCACCGACCCCTCGTTGCGGGTGGTCGGCGGAGACGCGCGCGTGTGCGGGATCTCGATCCGTCGCCCCGGGCGTCGGCATCGCGAGCTCACGTACCTCACCGGCTACGTCCCGCAGAACGGCGGGGCGGACCTGAACCCGCAGTTGACCGTTCAGGAGATCATCGCCGAGCCGATCCTTCAGCGGGAGCGTCGCGTGAACACGAAGGCGCTGGCGATCCGGGTGGCGACGCTCCTCGACGAGCTGCACCTGCCGCTCGGCGCGGCGGCGAAGTTCCCCTATGAGCTGAGCGCGGGCATGCGCCAGCGCGTCGCGATCGCCCGGTCCTTCGTGCTGGAGCCGCGCGTCCTGATCGCGGACGAGCCCCTGGCGAACCTGGACCTCGAGGTCCGTCACGTCGTCTTCGACGCCATCTCCCGGCGCCGTGCGGACGAGGGCATGGCTGCGCTCCTGGTCAGCAACGACGCCGCCTTCGCCCGGGAACTGGGCGCCGAGACCCTGATGATCCGGGAGGGTCACGTGGTCGCGCGGGGCGCCGGTGCCGATCTCGTCTGGACGCCGGGGACGGAGCCGGACCGGGCATCGTCGCGGTGAGCAGGACGCCGCGCGGACGACACGCGCGAGGCGCGGCCCGGTTCGGGAGCACGACGCGGATCCTGCTATGATCGATGAGTTGTCCGCGCAGCGGTGAACATTCCCCTGTAGCTCAATTGGCAGAGCAGCCGGCTGTTAACCGGCAGGTTGTTGGTTCGAGTCCAACCGGGGGAGCCAGCAGAAGGCGCCTCGTCCCGTTCGGGACGAGGCGCCTTTCGCCTGTCGCAGAGAAGGTCACAGGGCGACGCCCCGCTCCCGCGCGGATGCGAGACTCGAGGGATGACGGATTCCTTCGAGGCCTTGATCGAGATCGGCGACACGGCCGACGTCTCGGGATGGGACTTCTCCTGGCTCGAGGGTCGTGCGAGCGAGGAGCGGCCGCCGTGGGGATATGCCCGGCTCCTCGCCGAACGCCTGACGAAGGCGACGGCATCGCTCGACATCCAGACCGGCGGCGGGGAGGTTCTCGCGGAGGCCGGCGTCTTTCCGCCGGTCGCCGTCGCGACGGAGTCCTGGCCGCCGAACGTCGCTCGGGCATCGCGTCTGCTGCACCCTCGTGGGGTGGTCGTCGTCGCTGATCCGGACGAGCCGCCGCTGCCGTTCGCGGATGAGGCGTTCGACCTGGTGACCAGCCGGCATCCGGCGACGATCTGGTGGGACGAGATCGCCCGGGTTCTCCGGCCGGGCGGGACCTATCTCGCGCAGCATGTGGGGCCGGCGAGCGTGTTCGAGCTCATCGAGTTCTTCCTCGGGCCCCAGCCCGAGGGGCGGCGCCACCGGCGTCCGGAAGACGAGGCGGCGGACGCGGAGTCCGCCGGGCTGCAGATCACCGATCTGAGGACGGCGACCCTGCGCATCGAGATCCACGATGTCGCGGCGGTCGTCTACCTGCTGAGAAAGGTCGTCTGGTGGGTTCCGGGGTTCTCCGTCGAGCGGTTCCGCCCTCGGCTGCGCGAGCTCCATGACCTCCTTCGCCGAGAGGGCCCGTTCGTCGCGCACGCGACGCGCCATCTCATCGAGGCCCGGAAGCCCCGGCGATGACGGACGACTCGGTCTCCGGCCTCGATCTGGCCCGACGGTTCTACGCCGAGGCGGTCGAGCCTCTCGTCGATGTGCCGCACGCCGCGGCCCTCCTGGGGGAGGGATCCGAGGTGCTCGGCTTCGACACCCTGCGTTCCCGGGACCATGAATGGGGGCCGAGAGTTCAGATCCTCGTGGCGGACGAGCACGTCTCGTCGGTCGACGGTCGGATGCGGGACCTGCCCGCCGAGTTCGCCGGGTTCCCGACTCGCTGGTTCTCGTTGTCCGCGGGCACCGTGACCCACCACGTCGAGGTGGTCACCGTCGACGACTGGGTGGTCCGCACCGTCGGGTTCGACCCGAGACGCGGCATGGATGCGGCCGACTGGCTCGGCGTGCCCCAGCAGCGGTTGCTCCATGCGACCGCCGGGGAGGTCTTCCGGGACGACGACGGCGCCCTCACCGACATCCGCGACCTGCTCACGTGGTATCCGGACGATGTCTGGGCCTGGATGATGCTCACGACCTGGCACTTGATCGGTGCGGCCGAGCCGCTGCGCGGGCGGTGCATCGAGACGGGCGACGTGATCGGATCGCGTCTGCTGACCGCGAGGCTCTGTCGCCTGGCCATGGAGCTCGTGTTCCTGCAGGAGCGCGCGTACTGGCCCTACGACAAGTGGTTCGGGGCGGCCTTCGCCCGTCTCCTTCCCGCCGCCCAGCTCGCACCGCTTCTCGATCGCGCTCTCACCGCGCACGGGCAGGAGGCGGCGACGGCTGCGCTTCACGAGCTGTTCACCCGACTCGGGGAGCGGCAGAGCCGCCTGTCCTTGGGGTCCCCGGTGCGACCCCGCCTCGCGCCGTTCGACGTCGGCATCAACGGCGCGATCCGTCCGTATCTCACGATCAACGCGGGCGAGTTCGTGGAGAGCCTCCGCGGGAGCATCTCGGACCCGTCATTGCGCGCGCTCGTCCCGGTGGGGTCCCTCGATCAGCTCACGCACGCCGATGATGCCGTCGTCACGCACACCGACTGGCCGGCTCGGCTCTCTCGCGAGTATCGCGACGCCCTGACGGGGGAGACCTGACCCGAGGCGCGCCCCGCAGCCGTTGACCGTGCGCCTCAACGGAGATCCCGGCGCAGCGGCGCGATGACCGCGATCCCCGCGGCCCCCAACGCGTAGGCGACGAGGACGCCGGCGCCGGCCATGGGGGGAAGCAACGGAGCCGGCCCCAGAGACGTCTCGGCCGCGATCGCGTCGGTCAGGAAGGTGAACCGCGTGAGGGACGCGGTGGCGCCGCCGGGCAGGAACGGGTACAGGACGTTGACGCCCGGGATGACCATCAGGATGTACTCGACCAGATAGAAGTATCCCAGGACGATGCCCATGGCGACGAGGGTATGCCGGGCCAGTGCCCCGACCGCGACTCCGATCAGCATGTAGGCGGCCGCAGCGAGGGCGAGCTGGGTGAGGATCGTCACGAGCGGTCCCGTCGGCATTCCAAGGCGCACGCCCCGCAGTTGCGCCGCCCCGACGAGGACGAGTCCCGCCGTCACCGACGCGGTCACGCCGTACAGGAGGCCGAGGCCGGTGTAGACGACGAGCTTCGCGGCCAGGACCCGGCCACGGCGCGGGATCATCAGGAACGTCGTGGCGATGGTGCGATGACGGTACTCGGCGGTCACGGCGAGAGTGCCGATCAGCGCCGGGACGAACAGCAGCACGCCGCCGAGGCCGAGGAGGAGAGCAGCCCCTTCCGTCGTGTCCAGACCGGGCATCGGCGGCGAGGCGTTCTCCGGGCCGATGAGCGCGAGGAGTCCGGGGAGCACCCCGCCGACGCCCATCGCGGCCAGGACGGTCCAGAGAGGCAGGTGTGTCGCCGCAAGCCGAGCGATCTCTCCGCGCACGGCGTTCACGCGGCGACCTCCGCCCCGGTCAGGCGGAGGAACGCGCTCTCGAGCGTTTCACCGTCGGACACCAGATCCGCGATCGGCCCCGACCAGGCGACCGCGCCCTGGTCGAGGAGGACGACGTCATCCGCGCTCTGCTGGACCTCCCCGAGCAGGTGGCTGGAGACGAGCACGGTCCCCCCACGTGCGGCGAAGTCGCGCAGGACGCCGCGCAGCCATGCGACCCCGGCCGGATCGAGGCCGTTGGCCGGTTCGTCCAGCACGAGGGCCTCGGGCTCTCCGAGGAGAGCGGCGGCCAGCGCGAGCCGCTGCCGCATGCCGGTGGAGAAGCCGCCGACACGCCGGTCGGCGTACTGTTCGGCGCCGACCGCGCCGAGCACCGCATCGACGCGGGCGCGAGGCAGTCCGCCGAGCGCGCACAGCGTCCGCAGGTGTGCCCGAGCGGTCATCCGGGGGTGGGCGCCGGCGATGTCGAGGACCGCCCCGACGGTGCGAGCGGGCGCGACGAGGTCGCGATACGTGTATCCCGAGATCGTGGCGGCCCCGGCATCCGGGCGAATGAGGCCGAGGAGCATGCGGAGGGTCGTCGACTTCCCGGCGCCGTTGGGGCCGAGGAACCCGGTGACGCGCCCAGGGCGGGCGACGAAGCCGACGTCTGCCACGGCGACGACGTCGCCGAAGGACTTACGCAGCCCGACGAGGCGGATCTCGGTGCTCACCGGTCGCTCCCTTCACGGATCGATCGGGCGAGGGCGTCGGCGTCCGGGGTGCTCACGAGCAGCTCGTCGAATCCCGTCTCGGCACGGTCGAGCAGGATCCGCAGCAGAGGCAGACCCCGCTTCATCGACACCAGCCGCCGCACTCCGGACGGATGGGTGAAGACGCCGAGCTTCCGGAACCCCGACACCACGAGACCGGAACGCATGCCGAGGATCTCGGAGGTCCAGCCGGGCGCTGCCGCGGCGTCCCGGACGACGTCGTTCGATGCGGTGAACGACGCCCGGCCGGCCATCGCGGACTCCCACCCCGGGAACAGCACCCGAACGGCGCGTCCCGTGTACTCCACCTCGGTCATGATCCGTTCCCTTCGTAGAATCGATGCAGTGTCGAGAACATTATCATGCTGATAATAATGGAGGTCGCGACGTGACGGAAGCAACCCCGATCGCCGATGTCGTGCTGCATCCGGTGCGGCTGCGGATCGTGCAGCAGCTGGGCGGACGACAGCTCACGACGGCCCAGCTGCGCGCCGCGCTGCCGGATGTGACGCAGGCCACGCTGTACCGCCATGTGGCGACGCTGGTGGAGGCGGGCATCCTCGTCGTCGTGGACGAACGGAAGGTGCGCGGTGCGGTCGAACGCACGCTGGCGCTGGGCGAGCGGATGGCCCACGTGGACCGGGAGGAGCTGCGTCAGGTGGACGAGGCTGTGCTGAGGACAGCGTTCCTCACCTTCCTCGGCGAGATGTCGGCGGACTTCGATCGGTTCCTCGCCGCGGATCCCGGTCTCCGAGACTTCTCGGGTTTCGGACGGACGGTGCTGTACGTCGACGAGGATGACCTCGCCCGCATCCAGGCAGGCCTGGCCGAACTCCTGTCGCCCTACTTCGAGGCGCGATCGGGTCGGCGCCGGGTCACGCTCTCGACGGTGCTGACGCCCGATCCTGGCGCGACGGTCGAGCTCCGGTAGGCGGTCGGAGCGCTGGCTCTCCGTCATCCGACGCGCGCGATCGACGACGGATGCGCCGCGTGCACCTGTCAGAGGACGGGGAACCCGTGCGGCTCCCCGGTGCACGGGGCGAGCCAGGTGAAGGCGTGTTGGCAGCCCGCTTCTGTCGCGCGGACTGGTGAGCGTACCCGATAGACGACGTAGGCGTCCGCCGCCAGAGGCTCATCGACGCCCATACTGACCAGGGTCGAATCCGGGTCCTCAGGAGAGGGCAGAGCACACCGAGTCGGTTGATGCGCCGGCGGGTCGCCGCTCGGCGTAGTCCACCACAGGCTCGTCGCGTAATCGTCCTTCCCGCCGGCCCCGATGTCTGGGGAGAGAACGTCGAAGAGCGTCTCCGCGCAGGTGGGGGTGCCGGCGGTGTGGCCGCCGAGACGAGCCGCGACCTCGGCGGCGTCGCCGGCTCCGGGGGCGAGCGGGTAGATCTCGTAGGCCACGAGCGCGCACTCCTGCCAGTAGAACATGATCAGATCCTGCTCGCCGTCTCCATCGCTGTACCGCGGCGTGAGCCAGCACGACACTGCGGTCCAGGAACGCGCCGGCGCGCCCAGCACTCGGATCGGGCCGCGGATCTGGGACTGCCGCGACAGCAGCCCCGCTTGCTCCTGCGCGAGTTCGTCGACCAGTCGATGGGCGTTGTTCGTGTTGATGACCCGCAGAATCGGGTCGGGCGCGAATGCGATGACGGCCAGCAGCGCGAACACGCTGATGGTGCCGACGATCCGGCGACGACGCGGGGACCACGGCGCAGACGGAATGCGATCCGGTGTCCCGGTGTCGGTCGCTGGCGACGCGGTCGGAGGATACATGTCGTCTCCCTTCTCCCGGAAGCGGACCACGGCCCCATGCGGGTGCCCTCCCGTTCCTTCCACCGTGCACCGTCGTCGGTCCTCCCGATCACAGGACCGCCCCGACGCGGGCGCGCGGAGCCGATCCCGAAGTTCCGGGGAGAACCGCGTCCGGGAGCCATTGCGCGCGGGGACGGCACTCGGCTACGGTGCGGACCATGACCCCTGCCCCCGTCGTTCGTCTTCGTGCCCGCACCGACGAGGACCTCGACGCGCTCTACGAGATCGCGTCGGATCTGGACACCTGGGAGGAGCGCAACCCGGGCCGGCCCGTGACCGTGACGCGCGAGGCCTGGCGGTCGCGTCTCGCCGAGCGCGAGGCCGAGCCCGGCGGCAACGTCAGCTTCGTGATCGACGAGGCGGGCCAGGCCGTCGGGACGATCGGGCTCTTCGACTTCGACGGGCTCTCCGGGCATGCGGAGGTGGGGATCGCGCTCACGCCGTCGGCACGAGGGCGCGGGATCGGCACGGAGGCCATCGCGCAGATCCTCGAGTTCGCGTTCGTGCGCTGCAACCTGCACCGGGTGCACCTGGAGGTGATCGGGTCGAACGCGCCGGCGATCCGCGCCTACGAGAAGTCGGGGTTCGTCGTGGAAGGTCGCCAGCGTGAGCACGCGTGGGTCCGCGGCGCGTACACGGACATCGTGCGCATGGGGATTCTCCGCGCGGAGTGGTTCGCGCGCCGGACCGACGGCTCCGGCGCCCGGACGGCGTGATCGACAAGAGCCCCGAGGATCCCGTCCCGCGCGAGCTTGCCGCCGCGGGAGGTCGTCTGGTCCCCGCGCGCTGAGCCCGGGGGCGCCGTATCCTGGTTCCGGCGAACGGAGGAGCGCGGTGCGGGCGGACGAGACCGGGAGCGCCCGCAGGACGGAGCTCCGCGAGGACCGAGGCTACTACGCGGGTCTGCGAGGCGTCCGCCATGCCGGCCGTCGCGGGATGCTCGCCGTCGCGGTCGTCCTCGCCGCGTACTTCGCGCTGGCCGGAGCCGGATCCGCTCTCGTGATCCCCACCGTGGAATCGGCGGGATTCCCGGGGGCGCGCACACCGCTGTCCCTGCTGATGATCGCCCTCATGCTCCCCGTCGTCTGGGGGACGCAGCGTCTCGTCTTCGGCGTGCCCGGGCGGTGGCTGCACTCCGTCTCCGGGCGTTTTCGGGCACGGCTCGCGCGGACGGCGGCGCTGGTCACGGTCCCCGCGTTCGGCATCGTGATCGGCACGGACTGGCTGATGGAGGGCGCACCCGCGTTCGCGCCGATCGCGCCCTCGTCCCTGCTCGCCCTCCTCTTGGGGATCCTTGTCGCGCCGTTCCAGGCGGCGGCCGAGGAGTACATGTTCCGCGGACTGATCGGCCGGTCGGTCGCGACCTGGTTCCATCCCGCCTTCGTCGGAACCGCGATGAGCATGGTCGTCACCACCATCCTTTTCGCCTCGTTCCACGGCACCGCGGATCCTTGGCGCCTGGCCTTCTACGCGGTGTTCGGCGCGTGCGCATCGCTCATGACGTGGCGCAGCGGCGGCGTGGAGGCCGCGGTCGTGATGCACACCGTGAACAACATCGCCGCTCTCGTCGGGATGATCGGCGACGGCGGCGCACCGGGATCCTCGGATCAGACCGGCCCGGGGTCGCCGCGTCTTCTTGTGGCGATGGCGGCCTGCGCGGTCGTCACGGGCGTGGTCTGGTGGGCCTCCACACGGGCGGCGCGTCGCGGAACGCCGTCTCGGGCCGAGACGACACCGTAAGACGGATGGGTCTCAGCCCTGCGCGGCCCACATCGCGATCGCGGAGGCGATCGCCAGGGCGAGGGCGACGACGAGGGTGATCCGCGGGATCGCCTTTCGCGCTCGGGGCGAGCGGCGCCCGACGAGCAGGGCTGTGACGGACGCCGCGAGCAGGAGCAGGCCTCCCTGGAGCGCGGCGAGGATCGCGACGTTCTGGGTCGTGGCGCCCGCGCCGATCGTGGGCAGCGCCAGAAGCATGAGGAGGACCGGAGCGACGACGATGACTCCGAGGGAGAGCGACCAGGCACGGCTCGTCCCGTCCTCGGCGCCATCGTCGTGGGGGTGAACGGCGGCCATCACACCGCAGACACGGCCATGGTCGCTCCCAGGCCCACCGTCCCCGCCGCGCCGACGACGGACAGGGCGGCGAACCAGCCCTGCCCCGTCATCATCACCGCGAGCAGCCCGCCGACGGCGACGAGGGCGAACGCTCCGAAGGCGATCCACCAGATGATCCCGCGTCGATCGGCTGCCTGCATGCTGTCCTCCTGGATAACCCACGGCGCCGCCGGGGAGACGGCCCTCACCCTGGTTGTTGCCGGATGAGAGGGTGGGGTTACATCGGATTCCGGATGTAACCTTCCGGGCCGATCCGGCAACAACCAGAAGTGTGGGGTTCGAGATCACGGGTTCACGCCTTCCGCGGCCGGCGTCGGCGGCGGTCGCGCGTGCGTTCGAGGATCTGTTCCGGGCCTACCATGCCGTGATCGTGACGGCGGGCTTCAACCGCCTCGGCGATCTCGGGGCGGCCGAGGACGCCGCCGCAGAGGTGTTCACGGCCGCGTGGCGGCGGCGGAGCGAGCACGAGACCGTGTTCACTCTGCCGTGGCTGTACACGACGCTGCGGAACGTGACCGGGAGCGAGTACCGCCGCCGGGGGAGGGCGTCGCGTCGCTATCAGCGACTGGCGGCGGAGGCTCCCGGTCATCCGACCGTCCTCATCGACGACGACGCCATCGCCGTGCGCCAGGCGGTGGCCCGGATGCGCTCCGACGACCGCGAGGTCATCTGGATGGCGTACTGGGAGGAACTGAGCCGCGAGGAGATGGCGGAGATCCTCGGGTGCTCCGTCGCCGCCGTGAAGGTGCGGCTGCACCGGGCGCGAGAGCGGCTGCGACGGCGGCTCGGCACTGACGAGACGGCGGGCGAGGGGCCCGTCGAGGAGCGGAAGGGGGTGCACGATGGACGATGACGAGCTGACGCGGCGTCTTCGCGCGGCACGCCCCGAGACGCCCCGCCGCAACGCTCCGCCGTCCGTCGCGGCCGAGCGCGTCCTGCGACGGATCGTCGCGGACCCCACGGAGCACCGGGGCGCCGCACGCGGCCGGGTCCCCGCGCGTGGTCGGGTCGGCGGGCCCGTCTGGTTCGCGGCGGCCTCTGTGCTGATCCTGGTCGCCGTCGCCGTCCTGGGAGGGATATCGCTGCTGCGGCCGCCGGCCGCGGTCGCCGCCACTCCCGCCCTGCTCGTGGCGGAGCCCGTCCCCGGAACCGCAAGGGAGAACCTGATGAGCATCAGCGAATCGGTCCGTGCCGACGGCATCGGAGCGAGCGACGTCGTCCGCTTCCAGACCTGGGCGCTCTCGTTCGACCCGGAGTCGGGCGAGCCTCCCTCCCAGATCTTCCCCGAAGAGCATCTGATCCGCCGGTCGGCCGATGGGGCGGTCGAGATCGAGGTCCGCGCAGGGACGCCGACCGCCGCCGACGGCACCGCGGTGCCGGATCCCACGCCCGCGCCCGGCGCCGTCCTGTGGACCGACACCCGGCCGGCGGGAGAGGGAGCGGGCTTCTTCGGCGATGTTCCGGGCTCCGCGGCGGAGATGGCGGAGTTCTTCCGGGCCAGCGGCGTGCTCGTCGGCGAGAGCAGCGGGGAGTACTTCTCGGCCGTGCGCCTCCTCCTCTCGGAACGCACCCTCGACGCCGAACAGCAGGCGGCGCTCGTCGAGTTCCTCGCCACGCTCCCGGATGTCGCGGTCGACGGGAGCGTGACGGACCGTCTCGGACGCCGAGGCGTCTCCGTCAGCACGGACTCTCGTGCCCCGGGGGAGTATCGGGATACCCTGGTGCTCAGCGCCGCTCAGGGTGTTCTCGCATACGAGGCGACCTACATCGGCTCCTCGCGCACGGACATCCCCTCCCCGGCGGTGATCGAATACGTGGCCTGGAGATGACCGAACGCCGGGCGGCCCGAACGGAAGGTCCCGGGTATGCATCGGTTGCGGTCTCTGCTCACCGTCGCGGCGGCTGCGCTGCTCGTCGTCGGCGGACTGTTCGCCCCCATGGCGGCACAAGCGTCCTCGGACGACCTGCAGGAACGAGTGGATCAGGTCTTGGCCGCCTATCCGGGCGGCGAGCAGACCGGTCCCGGGGAGATCACGTGGGACGATGGCGCGGTCGTGCTGACGCTTCTCCCGGGGACGGCGGACTCGGCGTTCGCGCGGGGAGTGGGCTCGTGCGCCGACGGGACGTTCTGCGCCTTCAGCGGCTCCTCGCTCTCCGGCGCCCGGATCTCCTTCACCAGCTGTTCGGGGGCCAACTCCGTCGCTCCGCTGGGGAGCCCCGTCCGCAGCATCGCGAACGCCCGCTCCTCCGGTGTGGTCGTCGCCTACAACGGCTCGTCGGCGGTCGCCTCCGTCGGAGCCGGCGCCTGGACCAACACCTCCGCGACGATCACGCGCCTGGGCTGCTGACCGCGTCCCTTTCACGACCGTCCAGGGCGAGCGACATCGCCGCCTCCACATGGATGGCCGTCGTCGGGAAGACCGGGACGGGGGCGTCCTCGGCCCGGATGAGGAGCTCGATCTCGGTGCATCCCAGGAGGATCCCCTCCGCCCCCTCCCGGACCAGGCGATCGATCACGACCTGGAACCGCCGTCGGGACTCCTCGCGCACCACACCGTGCACCAGTTCGGCGTAGATCACGTCGTGGACGACGGCGCGTTCGCCGGCGCTCGGCACGATGGCGGCGATGCCGTGCCGGGCGAGGCGATCGCGATAGAAGGACTGCTCCATCGTGAATGCTGTGCCGAGCAGGCCCACCGTGCGGAGCCCGGCCGCGGCCACCGCAGCCGCGGCGGCGTCCGCGATGTGCAGGAACGGAATCGCGACCGCCTCCTCGATCCGGTCGGCGACGAGGTGCATCGTATTCGTGCAGAGCACGAGGAGGTCGGCCCCGGCGGCTTCGAGTCGGCGGGCCCGCTCCGCGAGCAGATCCCCGGCAGCCTCCCAGTCACCCCGGGACTGGAGGGCCTCGACCTCGGCGAAATCGACGGAGTCCAGGACGATCCGCGCCGAGTGATGTCCGCCGAGCTCCCGCCGGACGAGTTCGTTCGCCAGGCGGTACCACTCCGCTGACGACTCCCAGCTCATCCCGCCCAGCACGCCCACCGTCTTCATGTCGCCCACGCTACCGTCCTGCGCCCTCCTGACGCCGGTCGCTATCGTCGAGTCATGACCGCGCACGACGCCGCCGGTGCCGAGGATCCGCGCCTGATCGAGATCGCCGTCGAGCTCTATACCGCCCCGCCTGGAGAGTTCGTCGCACGACGCAACTCCCTGGCGCAGGAGGACGGGGAGCGCGACCGCGCCGCGAGGATCCGGGCCTTGAGGAAGCCGTCCGTCGCGGCGTGGGCGGTGAACGTCTTCGCCACGGAGCGCGCGGACCGGCTCGCCACCGCGCTGGAGCTGGCGGCCGAGCTGCGAGAGGCGCAGGAGGACCTCGACGCCAGGTCGCTCGCGGAGCTGGGAAGACAGCGCCGCGCGCTGACGACCCAGCTCGCGCGCGAGGCCGCCGCGCTCGCCACCGCGCGAGGGGAGCGGGTGACGGAGTCCACCGTCGAGGCGGTGCGCCAGACGATCGCCGCGGCGTTCTTCGATCCGCAGGCCGCCATGGCGGTGGCGTCCGGTCGACTCGTCCGGGAGCTCGAGGCCTCCTCGGGAACCCCGGTCGACCCCGCGTCGGTCGTCGGAGGCGGCGCGCCGTCTGTGATCACCGCGGCCGCGGAGGGCCCGCCGACCGACGAGCTCCGCGCACGCCGGGAGCGCAAGGCGGCCGAGCGGGAGGTCCGTGAGGCGGAACAGGAGCTGCAGCGGGCACAGCGCACGCAGGACCGAGCGGAACGGGACCACGCCGAGGCCGTGACCCGGACGGAGCGGCTGACGGCCCGGGCTGCGGAGCTGGAGCAGGAGTTGGCCCGCGTCCGTGCCGACATCGAGGCGAACGCCGCCGCGGTGGAGGGGGTGAGCGCGGAACGCGCGTCCGCCGCGGAACGGGTGGCGCAGGCGCAGGACCGCCTCGACGCGGCACGGTCCGCGCTGCCGGAGCAGTAGTCGCCGGCCGGCGACAGGCCGGAGCAGTGTCAGACGTCGGGCGACGGATCCGTCAGGCCGTTGCGGAACGCGTAGACGACCGCCTGCACGCGGTCGCGCATGCCCAGCTTCTGCAGGACGCGTCCGACGTGCGTCTTCACGGTCGACTCGGAGAGCCAGAGGCGCTCGGCGATCTCGCCGTTCGACAGTCCCTCCACCAGCGCGTCGAACACGTCCCGCTCGCGGTCCGTGAGCACGCGGAGGCGGTCCGATGCGGCGTCTCGCGCCGCCTTCTGGGCGCGCCGGACGGGGTCGTCGGCGGCGCGGGAGAGGGCGCCGAAGCGCCGCAGCAGCTCCGAGGTCACCCGGGGCGCGAGGACGGCGTCGCCGTCGGCGACCGCCTGGATCGCCGCGATGATGTCCTGAGCGTCCGAGTCCTTCAGGAGGAAGCCGCTCGCCCCCGCCTCGATCGCGCCGAACGCATACGCGTCGAGGTCGAAGGTCGTGAGCACCAGCACCCGACCGAGCTCGGCGGACGTGATCTGCCGGGTGGCCTCGATGCCGTCCATCCGTGGCATCTGGACGTCCATGAGGACGACGTCGGGCCGGTGCACCCCGGCCAGAGCGACGGCCTCGATGCCGTCCGAGGCCTCGCCGACGATCTCGATCCCGGTGGTCGCGCCGAGAACCATCGCCAGTCCGGTCCGGATGAGCGCCTGGTCGTCGACGAGCAGGACGCGGATGTCGCTCATCGGTCGTCTCCCGGGAGGATGAGCCGCACGACCCATCCGGCCCCGTTGCGCGGGTCCAGCGGCCCCGCGTCGAGCGAACCGCCGTAGAGGAGCGCCCTCTCGCGCATCCCCACCAGGCCACGGCCGACGCGCGCCTCCTCGTCCGGCGGCGCGGAGACCGGGCGGCCGTCGTCGTGCACCGTCGCGGTCACCTCGGCTCCGTCCACCCGCACCTCGACACCCACGACACCCGGCGCGACGGCATGGCGCATGGCGTTGGTCAACGACTCCTGCACGACGCGGAAGACCGTCATCTGCTTGCCCGCAGAGACCTCGGCCGTGCCGTCGGAGACGACCGACAGCTCCACGGGCAGACCGATGCCGCGGTACACCTCGACCAGCCTCGGCAGATCCTCGATCCCGGTGCTGGTGCGGGATCCGGCGTCGTCCGCGGCACGCTCCAGAACCCCGAGGGCGCGCCGCATCTCGTCCAGGGAGGACCGCGCGACGCCGCCGATCTGCGTCACGGCCATGCCGGCGCGGTCGGGGTCGGCAGCCAGCACGGCCGTGGCGCCGTCGGCGAGCCGGACGATGACCGAGAGCGAGTGCGAGACGATGTCGTGCACGTCCCGAGCGATGCGCGAGCGCTCCGCGAGCGCCGCGAGCTGCGCCTCCTGGTCGCGCTCGTGCTCGAGGATCCGTGCCCGTTCCAGCAGCGCCTCGACGTAGCGCCGGCGATTGCCGGCGTTCTGGCCCCACAGGAGAGCGACCAGGAGCAGGAGCAGGTCGAACACGAGGTAGGAGACGACGGTCGCGATCACGTTCCCGTCGCGGGTCACCGGCAGCAGACCGATCCCGGTCAGCAGGTGGATCCCCGACTGGGCGACCGTGAGCGCGTAGGCGGCTGCGGCGGCGACCCAGGCGCGCCGCACCGAGTCGTAGACCGCCACCGCGAACACGGCGTAGGCCGCGCCGACCGTGCCCGCATTGCTCCAGAAGGGCATCAGCAGCACCGAGGAGACGAACGCCACCGCGAACACCAGCAGCGGACGCCGGCGTCGGAACAGCACGAGCACGGTGGAGAACACGACCACGACGAGGCCCAGCAGGACATAGGCGAGGACGCCCGGCTGCAGGTCCTCGCCGACGCCGGCTCCGAGCGCGGGGAGCACCGTCAGCACCACCCAGCTCAGCGCCGTGACGGCATCCACCGCCCGGGGGTGACGCTGCCAGCGCCCGGCCGCGCGATCCAGCGGGCTCGGCGGGGCGGATGTCACGTCGCCAGTCTCCCACGCGCGGGGTCGGTCCCGTCGTCCGAGGCCCCCTCGATCCCGGCCGCCGCGTCCGTCTGCGTGGTCCTGAAGCCGACCTCCGCCAGCTCTTCGGGGATGTCCTCCCGGCTCTCCGCCTCGGCGCCACGAGCCGCACGCCGCGCCCGACGCTGCCGGCGCCGCTCTCCCCGGCGCTCGTGCAGGACCACGAGGGCGGGCACGAGCAGCAGCGTCAGCAGGGTCGAGGAGACGAGGCCGCCGATGACGACGATCGCGAGGGACTGCGAGATGAACGCGCCCCCGCCCGTGATCCCGAAGGCCATCGGAAGCAGCGCGAAGATCGTCGCGCACGCGGTCATGATGATCGGGCGCAGGCGCAGGCGGGCGCCGTGGACGACGGCATCGTCGAGGGAGGACCCGGCCCGGCGGTAGTGGTTGATGAGATCGATCAGCACGATCGCGTTCGTCACCACGATGCCGATGAGCATGAGCATGCCGATCATGGCCGGGATGCCCAGCGGCGTCCCGGTGAGCAGGAGCCCGCCGATGGCGCCCGTCGCGGCGAACGGGACCGAGACGAGCAGCAGGAGCGGCTGCATCAGGGAGCGGAACGTCGCCACCAGGACGATGTACACCAGCGCGATCGCCGCGAGCATCGCGACGCCGAGCTCGCCGAAGGACTGGGCCTGCTCGGCGGCCGCGCCGCCCTCGTCGAGGGTCACCCCGGCCGGCAGCTCTACGTCGTCCAGCGCGGTCTGGACCGCGAGCGCCGCCGCACCGAGATCCTCGCCCGAGGGGGTGACGGAGACGGTCACGGCACGCGCGCCGTCGATCCGCGTGATCGTCGCGGGGGCGGTGACCACCTCGACACTCGCGACGTCGCCGACGCGGATCGGGGTCGCACGCACGTGCTCCAGGTCGCGCTGCGCTTGCGCGAGCCGATCCGCCTCGGCCTGCTGTGCGGCGCCCTCGTCGATCCCCTCGCGGACCGCGCGGATCTGCTCGTCCAGCCCGGTCAGGCTGCCCTCCGCGGCAGCGACGCCCTGCGACAGCTGCTGCACGGCCTTCTGGTACTCGATCGCCGTGATCGTTCCCTGCGCAGCGGGGTGGGGATCGAACGGCGGGGGAGAGGCGAGGAGGGCGGCGAGCTGATCGCGCAGCGCCGCGAGGTCCTGTTCGCCCTGCGCGCGCGCGTCATACAGGTCGTCCAGCTGTTCCTGGGTCTTCGCCTCGGCGTCGGCGCGCGCGTTCGCGGACATCTCCTCCTGCTCGCGCTGGAGGGCATCGGCGGCGTCCTTCTGGGTCCGCTGCGCCTGCAGGGCCGAGACCGGCAGGGTGAGCGCGCGGATCGCGTCGGGATCGGTCGCCGAGGACTGGGCGCGAAGCACGAGGTCCCTGTTCTTCCCGTCGATCCCGACCTCGCCGAGACGCTCGCCCTCGACGGCCGCGGCGATGGCGCTGCCGATCTCGGGGACCGTGAAGCCCTGCGCCGCGGCGGCGGTGCGGTCCACGGAGACGGCGAGGATCGGAAGCTCGGCCGCGAGGTCGTCGCGCACCTCGCCGACGCCCGAGGCCCCGTCCAGGGCCGCGCTGATGCGCTCGGCCGCCGTCGTGAGCGCCGCCTCGTCCGCGCTCTTCACGATGACGTCGATGGTGGAGGAGGTGGTCTGCGTCGCCTGCGTGGACACGGTGATGTCGTCGGCCGCCGGGAGACCGCGGACGGCCTCGCGGATGCGCGTGAGCGTGCGATCCGGATCCGCGGCCGGTGCGATCACGACGTCGAGCAGGACCGATGCCCCCTGCTCGCCGGCGGTGGTGCGGTAGGAGGCCACCCCGTCCACGGAGTCGATCGCCTTCTCCAGCGCGCCCGCGGCCTCGTCGGCGACGGCGAGTGTCGTGTCCAGCGGCATCTTCTGCTCCACCTGGACGGCGCGCGCGTCGGCGAAGCTGCCGAGCATGTCGGTCTTCAGGAAGCCCGCCGCGACGACGGTGCCCGCGAACACGAGGATCGAGACCATCAGGACCGTGACCGGTCGGCGCAGCGAGAACCGGAGCGCGGGGAGGTAGGCGCGCTGCATCCGGGTGACCCGCTCGGAGGAGTCGGTCTCGCCGAGAGGCGCCGTCGCGCTCGCGCCGGCGTCATCGGGGACGTCCGTGTTCTCCGTCGTCCGAACGGCGTCGCCCTCCGTGCCCTCCAGGACCGAGGCGGGCTCCGTGCGCCGCGAGGGGCGCCGCAGGAACCAGTAGGCGAGCACCGGGACGATCGTCAGCGAGACGATCAGGGACGCGAGCAGCGCGATCGTCACGGTGAGGGCGAACGGCCGGAACAGCTCCCCGGCGACGCCGCCGACGAGCGCGACGGGGAGGAACACGGCGACGGTCGTGAGCGTGGAGGCGGTGACGGCGCCCGCCACCTGCCCGACGGCCGTGCGGACGTCGTCGGTGCTGAGCCCTCCCGGCCCTCGCCGGCGGGCGATGTTCTCGATCACGACGATGGAGTCGTCGACGACGCGCCCGACCGCGACCGTCAGCGCCGCGAGCGTGAAGATGTTGAACGAGAACCCGCCCATGCGCAGCCCGATGACCGCGATCAGCAGCGACAGCGGGATCGACACCGCGGTGATGACGGTCGCCTTCGGCGACAGCAGGAACACCAGGATGATGAGAACGGCGAAGAGCAGGCCGAGACCGCCCTCGACAGCGAGGTCGTGAGTGGACTTCTCGATCATGGTGGACTGGTCGAACAGCGTCGTGACCTTCGCGTCGCCGCCCAGCCCGGGCAGCGCCTCGTCGATCGTCGCCGCGACGGCGTGCGACACCTGGACGGCGTTGGCATCCGGGGTCTTGGTGATCGTCAGCCCGAGCGCCGCGCGTCCGTCGGCGCGCGACAGCGTGGTCTGCGGCACGGGAGCGAGCTCCACGGTCGCCACGGCCGAGAGGGGGACAGGACCGTCCATGGTCGGCAGCGGCAGAGCGGCGAGCTCCTCCAGCGTCGTCCCCTCCTGACCGACCTCGATCGCCATGGCCGTCGTCCCGTCGTCACTCGTTCCGGCGGGGACGACGACACCGGCGGTGCGCAGCAGTGCGGAGACCGCGGACGGGTCGATCGATCGCGCCGAGAGCTCGCCGGGGTTCAGCGTCACGAGCACCCGCTCCTGCACCTGTCCGGTCACCTGGACCTTCCGCACCCCGGGCACATGCTCGATCGCGGGGACCAGGGACGCCTCGACGCGCTCGGCGAAGGCGTCGAGATCCTCGGCGCTGGTGAGGGCCAGGCTGAGCACCGGGATGTCGGAAGAGCTGCCCGCGTAGACCTCGGACTGGACGCCGTCAGGACCGGAGGCGATCACGGAGGAGGTCGTGGTGCGCACGTCCGCGAGGATCTTCTCGTCGTCGGCGCCGAACTTCCACGTCACCGTCACCTGTCCGGATCCGCTCGAGGCGCTCGCGCGGACCTCCTCGACGTCGCCGACCGCCGACAGCGCGTCCGACAGCGGCGCCACGACCTCGCGGTCCAGCGTCTCCGCGGACGCGCCCGGCTTCATGACCGCGACGACGGCCGCCGGCTGCGACATCGACGGCAACAGTTCCTGCGTGGTCGAGGCCGTGGCCCACAGGCCGATCCCCACGACGAGGATGCTGAAGAGGGCGACGACGGCGCGGTTGGCGAGGCTGAGTCTGGTCAGCAGGGTCACGGAACCTCCAGGGCAGGGCGCACCGACGACGCGGACGCGGGGGTGGACTCTGCCACGTTAGGGAGAGGAGGCGACCCGGCACATCGGCTGAGCGGCGGATCCGCCGCCCGCCGGAATGGTCCTTTGGTACCACGGTGGCCGCGCCGGCACGCCCTGAGGACCAGGCGGCGGGGACGACGAAGGGGACCCGCCACGGCGGGTCCCCTTCGTGTGCGGTGCGACGACCGCAGGTTCTTACCGGGCGCTGCCCTTCAGGGAACCGGTGGTCTGCCCTGCCGGGTCGGCGATGATGCACTGCACGACACGGTCGTTGAGCTGCTCCCAGGTGTCCTTGGACGGGGAGATGTAGGCCGCGTCCAGCGACGACGAGTTGTAGTCGAGGCCGACGAAGTCGGTGAACGGCTGGCCGTAGCACTGCGTCTCGGCCGCGGCGGTGATGGCGGCGTCGTCGTACTCCCCGTCATCGACCTTGAACTCGAAGAAGACCTCTTCGTCGTGCGGCTGGTCGCACGGCACCACATCGGTGTCCTCGATCATGCCGGTGCCGCTGGCCATCTTGCAGTCGCCCACCTTGAGGCTGAAGATGTCGATGTTGGAGCTCTCGGTGACCTGACCGCTCTCCTCGTCGCGCGGGGCGTCGCCCTTCCCGCCGAGAATGCCGTCGATCACGCTGCAGCCGCTCAGTGCGACCGCCAGGATCGCCGCCGATCCGGCCATCGCCAGGCGCGTGCGCGTCTTCATCATGTGAGTTTCCCCTCCCAAAGCTGTGAAACAGGACTGAATGTCCCCGGAGAACCGTACCGGTGAGAGGGAGCGAACTCAATTCGTTGAACGGAGATTCAGCCTTCGAGGTCGTCGACGCCGGGAACCCAGCTCGCTCCGGGACGCCCCCAGCCCCGCTTGCGGGCGATCTTCTGGACGGTCTTCCATTCCGAATCGGAGAGACGGTCGATGTAGAGCACCCCGTCGAGATGGTCGAACTCGTGCTGCATGATCCGGGCGCGCCAGCCGTCGACCTCGATCACGACGTCTCGCCCGTCGAGGTCGGTGCCCGTGACTCGCACGCGATCCGATCGCCGCAGCGGGAATCGCTCTCCCGGGAAGGAGAGGCACCCCTCGGACTCCTCGTCCGGGTCCGGGGAGCCGGGCTCCAGCGGTGCCATCCAGAGCACGGGGTTGATGATGACGCCGCGCCAGGGGTTGTCGTCGTCATCGACGTAGGAGTAGGTGAACAGGCGCAGCGGCACGCCCACCTGCGGGGCCGCGAGCCCCACCCCGGGGGCGAGGTCCATGGTCTCGAACATGTCCGCGACGAGGGTGCGGATCTCGTCGGTGATCTCGCCGACGGGGGCGGCGGGGGAGTGCAGGACGGGATCGCCCATGATGCGAATGGGAAGAACGGCCACGCCACAACCCTAGTGCGCGCCCCGAGGCCGGTAGGCTCGACGCGTGCACTGGGACGCGACACGGATGATGACGGAAGACGTCGGGGAGCAGCTCGTCGGCGCCTTCCAGAACCCGGGCCTGCTGATGGGCATCCCGCTCGCGCTGGCCGGGGCCGTGTTCATGTCGTTGGGCGCGCAGTACCAGCACCGCGGTGTCGAGAAGGTGGAGCGCCTCAGCGGCGCCGACGGCGCGACCGGACTCTCGATGACCCAGATCAAGGGTCTGCTCACGCGCCCGTCGTGGATCATCGGCACCCTGATGCTCGGGTTCGCGATCGTCTGCCAGCTCGCGGCGCTCTCCGTCGCCCCGCTGATCGTCGTCCAGCCGCTGGGCGCCATCGCCCTGGTCATGACCACGCTGCTGAACGCGCGGGTGTCCGGGCATTCGCCCACGAAGAAGTCCCTGATCGCGATCGCCGCCTGTGTCGGCGGGATCTTCCTCTTCGTGATGGTGGCCGCGCTGTTCGCCACCGAGCACCAGATCACCCAGACCCAGCTCTTCGTGATCCTGACGATCCTGCTGCTGGTCATCATCCTGCTCGGCGCGTGCTTCCTGGTCCTGCGCCGACGGATGCGGGCATTGTTCTACATCACGGGCGCCGGCATCCTGTACGGCTTCGTCGCGACCCTCGCCAAGGTCGTCATCACGCGGATCAAGGACCAGGACTTCGACTGGCTCACGGTGGTGTGCGTGATCGCGCTCCTCGCGGCCGGCGCCGTGGGCGCCTACTTCGTGCAGACCGCGTACAGCTCCGGCCCGCCGGATCTTGTGATCGCCGGGCTCACCGTCATCGACCCGATGATCGCTGTCCTCATCGGTCTGCTGGTGCTCGGCGAGGCCTCCGCCGCGCCGCTGTGGGCGCTGATCGCCTTCGGCATCTTCGGCGCGGTCGCCACCTGGGGCGTCGTGAGCCTCGCCCGATACCATCCGCAGGTCCTCAGCGAGAGCCAGGAACTGCCCATCGAGCGCGGAGGCGGCTCCGCCGGAGGAGCCACGGGGACGACGTCGTCGTCGCGGGCGCCGCTGTCGCCCGAGTCGCCGATCGAGACCTCCGCCCCGGAGGGCGACGGGGAGGGGCGCCCGCCCGGGGGGCACACCGACGCCGGTGCCTGGCCGAACAACGTCGCACCGCTCCGTCGGACCGAGCAGAGCGGGTACTCCGACGATCCCGGACGCGGGTCGGGCACCCGCGGAGGTCAGTAGCTCGGGTCGATGAGGTCGGGGGAGACCTCGCTGGCCGCCGCCTCGTCGATGAAGAAGACCGTGCGCTTGCGCCCCTTGGCTCCGGCCGCGGGCACGTTCGCGTAGTTGGCGCCGGCGAGGGCGAGTCCCAGCGCAGACGCCTTCTCCGCCCCGGTCGCGACGAGCCAGATCCGCTTCGAGGCGTTGATCACCGGGCGGGTCAGGGTGACGCGCTCGGGCGGCGGCTTGGGGGAGTCCCGCACGGCGAGGGCGGCGCGGTCGGTCTCGTTGATCTCCTCCCGATCCGGGAAGAGCGAGGCGATGTGCCCGTCCGGACCGACGCCGAGGAAGCAGACGGCGAACGAGGGCCAGCGCTGTTCGTCGGTGCCGAAGCGGCCGAGCTCGGCGGCGTAGGCCTCGGCGGCCTCGTCGAGGCCGAGCCCGGAGTCGCTCGCCGCGATCTCGTGGATGTTGGCGGCGGGGACCTCGATGCGATCCAGCAGCGCGGCCCGCGCCTGTCCGGCATTGCGCTCCGGGTCGTCCGCGGGGACGTACCGTTCGTCCCCCCACCAGAAGTGGACGAGTGACCAGTCGATCTCGCCGGCGTCGGGACGCTCCGCGACCTCGCGCAGGACGGCGGCGCCCATGGATCCGCCGGTGAGGGCGACGTGCGCGAGGCGTCCGTCCTTGGTGCGGGCACGGATGCGGACGAGGAAGCGTTCGGCGACGAGGCGAGCGAGCTCGGCGGGGTCGTCCGCGATCACGACGCGGCGCGCGGTGGAGTCGGCCATGCGGTCAGGCCCCCGACTCCGGCGGAGCGAGACGCTCCCAGCCCTCCGTGATGACCCGGCCGTAGAGCAGGTCGGGGTCGAGCCGGCGCAGCTCCTCGGCGAGGCACTCACGAAGCGTCCGCCGGGGCAGGTGCAGTTCGTGGTCGGGCTGCCCGGGCTGCGTGAGGACCGCCGTCCCGGGAATGGGGCGCTCCAGGAGGATGTCGCCGCCCGCGCGCGTCAGACGGACGGACTTGATCCCCTCCTGCCAGTGCTCGGGATCCTCGTAGGACCAGCGGACGGGGACGTCGAGCGCGAGCTGGAGCCAGCCGGCCAGCAGCGCGGTCGAGGGAGACGCCGCCGCGCCCCGGACCTCGACCGCCGTGACCTCCTGGAAAGGCGGCTGATCGAGCACGGCGGCCAGCTGCTCGCGCCAGTGGGTGAGCCGGGTCCAGGCCAGGTCCGTGTCGCCGGGGGCGTGTGTGCGGCCCAGCAGCGCGAGGCGATCGCGCACGTCGGGTGTCGTCGCCGCATCCGTGATGCGGCGCTGGGCGATGCGTCCCAGGGGCGAGGCAGCCGGGTCGGTGGGCGCCTCCTCGGGCCACCAGGCCACGACGGGCGCGTCCGGGAGCAGGAGGCCCGTGACCAGGCTCTCCTGGTTGCTCGCGGCGTCGCCGTAGGCGTGGAGGACGACCACCTCGCTGGCGCCGGCGTCGCCGCCGACGCGGATCTGCGCGTCGAGGTGCGCGTCGCCGTCGCTCGTGGTCAGCACGATCACGCGCATGGGGTGCTCGCGGGAGGCGTCGTTGGCGGCGTCGATCGCGGCCTCTGCCACGCCGTTGCGCGCGGAGATCACCAGGGTGAGCACGCGGCCGAGGGCGACGGCGCCGCCCTCCTCCCTCACCTTGACGAGCTGCTTCGCGACCTGACTGACGGTGGTGTCGGGAAGGTCGATGATCACGGTCGTCTCCAGACTCGTCCGTCGCGGGCCAGCAGGGCGTCCGCCGAGGCGGGGCCCCAGGACCCGGGGGCGTACTGCTCGAGCGGGCCGCTCTGCGCGGCCCAGTACTCCTCGACCGGGTCGAGGATCTTCCAGGACAGCTCGACCTCCTCGTGCCGCGGGAACAGCGGCGGGTCGCCGAGCAGCACGTCGAGGATGAGACGCTCGTACGCCTCGGGGCTGGCCTCGGTGAAGGCGTGGCCGTAGCCGAAGTCCATCGTGACGTCGCGGACGTTGGAACCCGCGCCGGGAACCTTGGAGCCGAACCGGATCGTGACGCCCTCGTCGGGCTGCACCCGGATCACCAGCGCGTTCTGCCCCAGCTCGGAGGTCTGGGAGCGGCCGAACAGGTGCTCCGGCGCGCGCTTGAAGACGACGGCGATCTCCGTCACTCGGCGCCCGAGCCGCTTGCCGGTGCGCAGGTAGAACGGGACGCCGGCCCACCGGCGGGTGTTGATCTCCAGCTTGACGGCCGCATACGTCTCCGTCGTGGAGTCGGGGTTCATCCCTTCCTCGGCGAGGAAGCCGGCGACCTTCTCGCCGCCCTGCCATCCGCCGGCGTACTGGCCGCGGGCGGTGGCCTCGGCGAGGTCGTCGGGAAGGCTCACCGCGGCGAGCACCTTCTCCTTCTCCGCGCGCAGGTGATCGGCGCCCAGGCTGATCGGCTCCTCCATGGCGGTCAGCGCGAGCAGCTGCAGCAGGTGGTTCTGGATGACGTCGCGGGCGGCGCCGATCCCGTCGTAGTAGCCCGCGCGGCCGCCCACGCCGATGTCCTCGGCCATGGTGATCTGGACGTGATCGACGTAGTTGCGGTTCCAGATCGGCTCGTACAGCTCGTTGGCGAAGCGCAGAGCCAGGATGTTCTGGACCGTCTCCTTGCCCAGATAGTGGTCGATCCGGAAGATGGAGTCGGCCGGGAACGTCCCTTCCAGCGCGTCGTTGAGAGCGCGCGCGGAGGCGAGGTCGTGCCCGAACGGCTTCTCGATGACCACGCGGCGCCATCCCTGGGTCCCGCGCCTCTCGTCCACCAGGCCGGAGTCCCGCAGCTGCTTGGCCACGAGGGGGAAGTCCTTCGGCGGGATGGACAGGTAATAGGCGTGGTTGCCCATCGTTCCGCGCTCGACGTCGAGCTTCTCGACGGTCTCGCGCAGGCGCCGGAACGCGTCCTGGTCGCCGAACTCGCCCTGCACGAAACGGATGCCCTGCAGGAGCTGCTGCCAGGTCTCGTCACGGAACGGCGTGCGCGCGTGCTCCTTGACGGCCTCGTACACGACCTGGGCGAAGTCCTGGTCCTCCCAGTCGCGCCGGGCGAACCCGACCAGCGCGAAACCGGGGGGCAGGAGCCCCCGGTTCGCGAGGTCGTAAACCGCCGGCATCAGCTTCTTGCGGGACAGGTCGCCGGTGACGCCGAAGATCACGAGCGCGCTCGGGCCCGCGATGCGGCTCAACCGCCGGTCGTCGGGATCACGCAGCGGGTTGTTCCCGGCGGAGATGGGGACGGTCATCGGGAGGCTTCTCCTACTGGGCTGCTTCGAACAGGTCGAGCACGTCGTCCTGCGCCTCGGTCAGGGTGAGGGTCACCACCGGGCGGCCGTGGTCGGCCAGGACCGCGGCGTCGCCGGCGGCCTGGGCCTCGATGAGCTGGCCGAAGGTGAACGGCCGCTCGGGGATCTCCAGGTCCACGTCGGTGCGCTCGAGGATCTGCAGGAACACGCCCTGCGCGGGACCGCCCTTGTGATACTGACCGGTGGAGTGCAGGAACCGCGGGCCCCAGCCGAAGGTGGTGGGCCGGCCGGAGTCGGCGGCGACCATCTCGCGCAGCCCCTGCAGCTGCGGCATCTCGAGGCGGTTCACGTAGGCCTGGATCGAGACGTAGCCGTCCGCCGGGAGCTGCGCCCACAGCGCGTCGAGCACGCCGGCGATCGTCCCGGACGCGGCGAGGGCGGGATCCGTCACGCGGACCTCGACGCCGTCGACCGTGAACGCCGGCGCGGCCGGCTCGGGGCGGGCGTCCAGCAGGCCGCGGGCAGCGATCTTCGCGGACTCCACGTCGGGCTGGTCGAACGGGTTGATCCCGAGCAGGAAGCCGGCGACCGCCGTCGCGTACTCCCACACGACGAACTGGGCGCCGAGCGTGCCCGAGACGAGGATCTCGCCGGGATGACGCTCGCGCAGGTGGAACTCGTCCGCCTCGTCGACGATCCGGACGATCTGGAGGTCGTCGGGGCGTTCCTCGACCTCCGGGGAGACGGGGAGGAGCACGACCGGCAGGACGCCGGTCCCCTCCTTGCCGGTGGACTCGGCGACGAGCTGCTCGATCCAGTCCGGCAGCCCGACGATGTGGGTGCCGTCGGTGATCAGGCCGATCTTGTCGCGCCGGGCGCCGCCGGCGCCGACGGTGCGGGCGATCGCCGCGCCGAGGCGGAGTCCGGGGTTCTCGGCGGAGTCCACGGCGACCTGGAGGAGCGTGGCCTCGGCCTCGTCCAGCAGCTCGGCGATGTCCGCGCCGGCGAGGCCGGAGGGCACGAGGCCGAAGGCGGTGAGCGCCGAGTAGCGCCCGCCCACGTTCGGATCGGCGTTGAACACCCGGTAGCCGGCGGCGCGCGCCGACTCGTCGAGCGGCGAGCCCGGATCGGTGACGACCACGATGCGGCCGCGCGGGTCGATGCCGATGTCGCGGAACGCGGCCTCGAAGGTGCGCCGCTGCGAGTCGGTCTCGACGGTCGAGCCGGACTTGGACGAGACCACCAGGACGGTGCGGTCCAGCCCCGCGTCCAGCGCGGCGAGGACCTGCCCCGGGGACGTCGAGTCGAGAATCGTGAGCTCGACGCCGGCGGTCTGGGAGATCACCTCGGGCGCGAGCGAGGAGCCGCCCATCCCGGCGAGGACGACGCGGTCGACGCCCTGGGCGCGCAGCTCGTCGCGCAGGGCGACGATCTCGGCGACGAGCGGGCGGGACACGCTCACCGCGTCCACCCAGCCGAGCCGCTTGCTCGCCTCCTCCTCGGCGGCCGCGCCCCAGATCGTCGCGTCCCCGCTCGTGATCCGCGACGCGATCAGGTCGCCGACGAGGCCGGGGACGACCGTCTCGATCGCCTCGGCCGGGGCGCCGGTCGTGTGGATCTCGAAGCTCATCGCTGAGCCTCCAGGCCCTGCTCGACCTGGGCGAGCAGACCGTGCCAGGAGTCGATGAACTTCGCGACACCCTCGTCCTCGAGCACCTGCGTGACGTCGGCGAAGTCGATGCCCGCCTCCGCCAGGGCGGCGAAGACCTCGCGGGAGGCCTCGTACTCGCCGGTGATCGTGTCGCCCACGACCTCGCCGTGGTCGAACGTCGCCTCCAGCGTCTTCTCCGGCATGGTGTTGACCACGCCCTCGGCGACGAGACCGGTCACGTACAGCGTGTCGGGCAGCGACGGGTCCTTGACGCCCGTGGAGGCCCACAGAGGGCGCTGGGCGTTGGCCCCCGCCTCGAGCAGCGCGGTGGCACGGTCGCCGGCGAACGTCTTCTCGTAGAGCTCGTAGGCAAGACGTGCGTTGGCCAGGCCCGCCTTGCCGCGCAGGGCCGTCGCCGCCTCGGTCCCGATCGCGTCCAGGCGCTTGTCGGTCTCGGTGTCCACACGGGAGACGAAGAACGACGCGACGGAGTGGATCGTCGACAGGTCGATGCCTGCGGCCTTGGCCTGCTCCAGGCCGGTCAGGTAGGCATCGATGACCTCGGCGTAGCGCTCGAGGCTGAAGATCAGGGTCACGTTGACGCTGATGCCCGCCGCCGTCGCGGCGGTGATCGCCGGGAGCCCGGCCTTGGTGGCGGGGATCTTCACCAGGAGGTTCGGACGGTCCACCTTGGCCCACAGCTGCTCGGCTTGGGCGATCGTGCCCTCGGTGTCGTGGGCCAGGTCGGGGGAGACCTCGATGGAGACGCGTCCGTCGACGCGGCCGGTGGACTCCCACACGGGGCGGAAGACGTCCAGCGCGTCCCGGACGTCCTGGGTCGTCGCCTCGAAGATGGCCTCCTCGGCGGTGGCGCCGCGGCCGGCCAGCTCGGCGACCTGCGCGTCATACGAGGTGTCGTCAGGGTTGGTGATGGCGCCGGCGAAGATCGTCGGGTTGGTCGTGACGCCGACCACGTTGCGGGACGCGATCAGCTCCGCGAGGTTCCCGGAGGTGATGCGGGTCCGGGACAGGTCGTCCAGCCAGATGCTGACGCCGGCGGCGGCGAGCTCGGAGGTGGGGGTGCTCATGCGTTCTCCTTGAGGGTCTCGCGGGCCGCCTCGACGACGGCGTCGGCGGTGATGCCGAACTTCTGGAACAGGGTCTTGTAGTCCGCCGAGGCGCCGAAGTGATCGATGCCGACCGAGCGACCGCGGTCGCCCACGATGCCCCGCCAGCTGAGCGGAGAGCCGGCCTCGACGGAGACGCGGGCCGTGACGGCGGCGGGGAGGACCGACTCGCGGTACGCCTCGTCCTGCTCGGCGAACCACTCCAGCGACGGCGCCGACACCACGCGGGCGTTCACGCCCTCGGCGGCCAGCGTCTCGCGGGCGCTGAGGGCCAGCTGGACCTCGGAGCCCGTGGCGATGAGCAGCACGTCGGGGGTGCCGCTCGGCGCCTCGGCGAGGACGTAGGCGCCCTTGGCCACGTGATCGGCGGAGGCGAGGACGTCGCCGCTCGCCTCACCGTCGCCGCGCTCGAACACGGGGATGTTCTGGCGCGTCAGGGCGATGCCGGCCGGCCCCTCGTGTCGGCGGAGGATCTCCAGCCAGGCGGCTGCCGTCTCGTTGGCGTCCGCCGGACGCACCACCGTGAAGTTCGGGATCGCGCGGAGCGTCGCGAGCTGCTCGATCGGCTGGTGGGTCGGGCCGTCCTCGCCGAGCGCGACGGAGTCGTGCGTCCAGACGAAGATGCTCGGCACGTTCATCAGCGCGGCCAGACGCACCGCCGGGCGCATGTAGTCGCTGAAGATGAGGAACGTGCCGCCGAAGGGCCGGGTGGGGCCGTGCAGGACGATGCCGTTCACGATCGCGCCCATGGCGTGCTCGCGGATCCCGAAGTGCATCACACGGCCGTACGGGTTCCCCGACCACTCGTGGGTCGACCACTGCTCCGGGATGAAGGACGGGGCGTCCTTGATGGTCGTCAGGTTCGACTCGGCGAGATCCGCCGAACCGCCCCAGAGCTCCGGCAGGCGTGCGGCCAGGGCGTTGATCACCTGGCCGGACGCGGCGCGCGTGGACACGTCCTTGCCCGCCTCGAAGACCGGGAGCGCGGAGGACACGTCGTCCGGCAGGGCGTGGGCCTCGAGCCGGTCGAGGAGCGCCTTGCGCTCGGGGTTGGCCGCCGCCCATGCGTCGAAGGAGCGCTGCCACTGCGCCCGCTCCTCGGCCGCCCGCTCGGCGAGGCCGCGCGTGCGGGCGAGGACGTCGTCGGCGACGACGAACGTCTTCTCCGGGTCGAAGCCGAGCACCTTCTTCGTAGCGGCGAGCTCGTCGGCGCCGAGGGCGGAGCCGTGGATCTTGCCCGTGTTCTGCTTGCCGGGGGAGGGCCAGCCGATGATCGTCTTGAGGATGATGAGCGACGGGCGGTCGGTCTCGCCCTGGGCCGCCGTGATCGCGGCGTGCAGCTCGGCGACGTCCTCGACGTACTCGCCGGACTTCTTCCAGTCCACGACCTGCACGTGCCAGCCGTAGGCGGCGTAGCGCGCGGCGACGTCCTCGGTGAAGGCGACGTTCGTGTCGTCCTCGATCGAGATCTGGTTGGAGTCGTAGATGGCGATCAGGTTGCCGAGCTGCTGGTGGCCGGCGAGGGACGACGCCTCGCTCGTCACGCCCTCCTGGAGGTCGCCATCGCCGGCGATGACGTAGACGCGGTGGTCGAAGGGGCTCTGCCCGGCCGGGGTCTCCGGGTCGAACAGGCCGCGCTCGTAACGGGCGGCGTAGGCGAACCCGACCGCGGAGGCCAGCCCCTGACCGAGCGGTCCGGTCGTGATCTCGACACCGGCGGTGTGTCCGTACTCCGGGTGGCCGGGCGTCTTCGACCCCCACGTGCGCAGTGCCTTGAGGTCGTCGAGCTCGAGCCCGAAGCCGCCCAGGTAGAGCTGCACGTACTGCGTCAGGGAGGAGTGCCCCGCGGAGAGGATGAACCGGTCCCGGCCGATCCAGCCGGTGTCGGCGGGATCGTGGCGCATCACCCGCTGATACAGCAGGTACGCGGCGGGGGCGAGACTCATCGCCGTTCCGGGGTGGCCGTTGCCGACCTTCTCCACGGCGTCCGCTGCCAGCACGCGGGCGGTGTCCACCGCGCGCCGATCGATCTCATCCCACTGCAGTTCCGACACGCCAGAGCCCTTTCTGAGAGTTTCGAGAGCACCCGCGTCCCTGCGCGTTCCGCGACATCACGGAATGGCCTGGGGACGATCATCGGGCGCGCAAGCGGTTCTCAGCATAGTGCGGATGGATCCGGCGGTCGCCGGTGCGACGCGAACTGTTTCGGCGGTTCGACCCCGCATTCCGGTGGCCTAGACTGGGAATGTTCCGTGTATGCGCAGGAGGAGGCGATCAGCATCTCGACGATCATGAAGCCGGTCGGTGCAGATCGCTCACTGAAGCGGACGATCAAGGCGTACATCGTTCTGACCAAGCCGCGCGTCCTTGAGCTTCTGCTCGTGTCCACGGTGCCCGTGATGTTCCTCGCCCAGGGCGGCCTGCCGAACCTCTGGCTCGTCGCGGCGACCGTCATCGGCGGCTCGCTCAGCGCCGGCTCGGCGGCCGCCTTCAACATGTACCTCGACCGGGACATCGACGCCCACATGCAGCGCACGGAGAACCGACCGCTGGTCACCGGGGAGGTCTCGCCGCGCGGAGCGCTCATCTTCTCGTGGGCCCTCGCCATCGTCTCCACGGTCTGGCTGTGGCTGACGACGAACCTGCTCACGGCGGCGCTGTCCGCGACCGCGATCTTCTTCTACGTCGTCATCTACACGATGATCCTCAAACGGCGCACGGAGCAGAACATCGTCTGGGGCGGGATCGCGGGCTGCTTCCCGGTGCTCATCGGGTGGAGCGCGGTCACCGGCTCGCTGGACTGGCCGCCGTTCGTGCTGTTCATGCTGGTGTTCCTGTGGACGCCGCCGCACTACTGGCCGCTGTCGATGAAGTACAAGAACGACTACGACGACGTCGACGTGCCGATGCTGGGCGTCACGCGCTCGGCCCCGCAGGTCGGGCTGCAGGTCATCCTCTACGCGTGGGCGACGGTCGCCTGCTCGTTGCTGCTGGTCCCGGTCGCCGGCATGGGCCTCGTGTACACGGTGTCCGCGGCGGTCTTCGGCGGCTGGTTCATCTATGAGTCGCACAGGCTCTACGCCCAGGCCGTGCGGGGCACCTCCCCGAAGCCGATGCGCGTCTTCCACGCCTCCATCACGTACCTGACGCTCATCTTCCTGGCTGTCGCCGTCGATCCGCTCCTGCCGTTCTGACGCGGGCCGGGCCGTGCCATCGGCCCGATCCGCTCAGCCGGCCCTGGTCCACGTCCCGAAGCCCTGCGCGTCGAAGGACGACAGACGCAGGGTGCGGGCCGTGCCCCCGTCGAGGACGAACTCGGCGGACGCCCGCGATCCCGCCGGCTCGTTCTCGGCGGACGGGGAGTATGCGAACACGGGGCCGTCCCAGTCCTCGAGGAGGAGCCGAGCCCTGCCGTCCGGGCCGATCGACGCCACCAGGCCGTCGTCCGTGCGACGGACCGTCGCCTCCCCGAAGTACGGATTGAGGTAGCGACCGACGAGGGCGGAGTCCGGGGCGGCCGGTGCGGGATCCGCGGGGCGCGGAACGCCCACGAGATCACCGTCGGGCGCCGTGTACGGGGCGAACGCGGCCTCGGCGTCGGCAACCCAGTCGCGGGTGACCTTGCCGAACTGCACGAGATCGAGGAACGCGGCGGCGACGGCCTCCGGCAGGCCCACCGGAGCGCCGTTCGTGAGCACGACGATCCCGAGGTCGAGGTCCGGGACCACCTGGAAGGCGGTGGCGGCGCCGAGCGAGAAGGCTCCGGAGTGGGACACCGCCATGCGGCCGCTGACGAGCGGCGAGGCGTTGAAGCCGAAGCCGTAGTGCCCGGGCCGCTGATCGGTCGACCCGGAGGGGGAATTGACGATCTGCGGCGTCATGGCCTCTCGGAGCAGATCCGGATCGGCCACGGTGCGGGTGCCGAACGAGCCGCCGGCGAGCAGCAGGCGCATCCAGGCGCTCATGTCGTTCGCCGTCGAGGAGACCCCGCCGGCGGGCGACTGCGGGTCCGGGTCACGGTCGTACAGCGGCTCGAAGGAGCCGTCCACGAGGGCGTGGAGCCGGGCGCGATCCGGGTGCGAGAGGTAGTCCTCGTGGCGGGCGCTGCTCGAGGTCATGGCGAGCGGCTCGAAGACGGCTCGGTCGATGAGGTCCTCCCACGGCTCGCCGGCGGCCTCGGCCACCGCCTCGGCGCCGACCGTCAGGCCGAAGTTGGAGTAGTGGTACGAGGAGCGGAACGGGGCCAGGGGAAGCAGGCGGAGGCGCGACAGGATGGTGTCGCGGTCGTAGCCGATGTCCTCGAGGTCGTCGCCGGATCCGGTCGCGAGGCCCATGCGGTGGCTGAACGCGTCGCCGATCGTCGCCCGCTCGGACACGACGGGATCGGACAGCTCGAAGTCGGGGAGCACGGATGAGATCGGCGTCGACCAGTCCACGCCGATCTCGCGTCCCACCGCGGCGACGGCGGTGGCCGAGAGCGGCTTGGAGATCGAGGCGATCTGGAACACGGTGTCGGCGGTGACGGGCTGTTCGCCGCCCTTCTCGATGAGGCCGTAGCCGTCCGAGAAGAGCAGTCGATCGTCGTGCACGACGGCGATCGACATCCCGGGGACACCGGTGCGGTCGAGACCGTCCCTGGCGAGCTGGGGCAACGCCCGCACAGCGTCGGCGATGCGCTCCTCGAGCGGCGCCCCCAGGGACACCGCGTCCTGGGCGGGGCTGTCGCCGGTCGCGACCGCAGGGCCCGTGACGGGAGCGGTGCACGCGGTCATTCCGCTCGTGAGGATCACCAGGACGAGGGCGGCGCTGAGGGTCCGTCGCGGTCGCCGCGACGCGTGGTCCCGGCGGTGGAGTGCCGGGACCTGCGTCCCCAGCGGATGCCGTCGGAGCCCTATCCCCATCTCGATCCTCCTGCTAGCGTCCAGACTCATCCAAGTGACCGGAACAGGACGATGCAAGGACCCTTTCGTGCATTGTCCGCTTGAGGACAGACATGTCGGACGACGACCTCCTCGATCTGCTCCACCGCGATCGGCTTCCCGACGTGCCGACGGTGACGGCACGCACCGGGATGGACACGGAACGGACGGTGCAGGCGCTGCGCCGGCTGTCCGCGGAAGGGCACCTGACGCTCCAGGAGGGCGTGATCCTCCTGCACGCGCCGGCGCAGGCCGCCGCGCTCGCGATCGAACGACTGCTCCACCGCGAGCGGGCCGAGGCCGAGGCGCGCAGCATGCGCCTGGCGTCGATCGTGGACGGCGTGGCTCGCCGGACGGCGTCGTGGACGTTCGGCGAGGCCGTGGCGCGGGGGCGGCTCCCGATCCAGACGGCGCACGGCCCGCACGCGGCGGAGGACCTGTGGTTCGCCGTGCAGGCGTCGCGCGTGGCCCCCGGTGGGAGGGTCAGTGCGGTCCTCACCGACATCGACCGGTACCGGGTCAGTAGTCCGGAGCGCTCTCGCGCGTTCGCCCAGGCGATGGGGGCGTACGCGTCGGTGCGCGCGATCATCCCCGCCGTCGAGCTGGACGACCGCCTCACCGCGATGGTCGAGGCCTTCCGGGCATCGGACGTCGAGTTCCGGGTGCTGCCGAGCCCGCCGGGTTGGTTCTGGGTCGACGACGAGGGCGTCACGGCGCTTCCGCTCGTCTGGGGCGAGACCGCGCCGCAGAGCGTGCTGGCCGTGTCGAGTCCCGTCATCGCGGGACTCGCGCAGGACTACTTCGCGCGCCTCTGGCAGCAGGCGCAGCCCGTCGCAGCCGACACCGCCGGATACGGAACGCTGCTGCACCGCATGCGGCGGGGGATGACGCTGGACGCGGCCTCCCGATCCCTGGGGATCACTCCCCGCACCGGACGCCGCCGGATCGCCGCGGCGATGGAGCGGTACGGCGTGGAGACGCTGTTCGCCCTCGGCGTCGCCTGGGCGGAGGACGGCTGTCCCGGTGCGCCGGTGCGCGCGACGCCTCGGTGAGGGGCACGGGAGGCCCTCCTGTCCGTCAGCCCGTCGTGGACTGCAGGTAGGCGAGGACGGCCTTGACGCGGCGGTTCTCATCGACGGGGGTCAGGTCGAGTCCGCGGAACACGTTGCCGACGTGCTTGCTCACGGCCGCGTCGCTGAGGACCAGCCTGCCGGCGATCTCGGCGTTCGACAGGCCGTCCGCCATGAGGGCGAGGACCTCCCGCTCGCGCGGCGTCAGCCGGGTCAGCGGTCCCTCGCGGCGCGGCCGGAGAAGATGCTGCACCACCTCCGGGTCGATCACGGTGCCGCCGCTGCGGACACGCTCGAGAGACCGGTCGAAGTCGCGGACGCGGTTCACCCGGTCCTTGAGGAGGTACCCCACCGCTCCCTCGGGCAGCGTGAGGAGTTCCCGCGCGTACGTGTCCGCGATGTACTGAGACAGCACGAGCACCGGCTGCCCCGGGTTCCGCCCGCGGATCCGCAGGGCGGCGGCGAGGCCGTCGTCGCGGTCGCCGGGCGGCATCCGGACATCGGTGAGCACGAGCTCGGGAGGGGACCCGTCCCGCTCCAGCGAGAGATAGGCGTCCAGGAGCTCGGTGGCGGAGGCCGCGGTCGCCACGATCCGGTGACCGAGGCGTTCCAGCAGAGCCACCAGCGCCTCGCGGAGCAGGCCGGAGTCCTCAGCGAACAGGATGCGCATGCGTGTCCTCTCCCGCTGTCGGGATCCGCATCCCCACCCGCGTCGGCCCGCCGCGAGGGCTGCTCACCTGGAACTCGCCGCCGATCGTCTCCACCCGCTCGCGGAGTCCCCGCAGCCCCGTCCCCGCGTCCTCGGCGACCCCGCCGGGCCCCTGGTCCACCACGTCGAGCGCGAACACGGCGGCGTCCCATCGAGCGGTCACGTCCACCCGGGCGGATGCGGTGTGCTTGGCGGCGTTGGTGACGGCCTCCGTCACGAGGTAGTAGGCGGCGGTCTCGACCGGCGCCGGGAGCCGCCGCGCATCGAGGCCGGTCAGGTCGAGGGTCATCGGGACCGGGGTGCGGTCCGCGAGCTCCGACAACGCCGCGCGGAGCCCGTGGTCGGTGAGGACGGCGGGATGGATCCCTCGGACGGTCCGGCGCAGCGTCCCCAGTGCGTGCTCGGTCTGCTGCTGCGCCGCCGTCAAGGCCTGGAGCGCCGCGTCGGCGTCCGCTCCCGCGGTCTGCAGCTGTTCCAGCTCCAGGCCGACCATCCCGAGCCGGGCGGCGACGGTGACGAGCTCCTGCTGCACGCCGTCGTGGAGGTCGCGCTCGATCCGCCGGCGCTCGTCCTCCAGGGCCTGCACCAGCACGATCCGGGAGCGGGTGAGCCGTTCGACGTTCCGCGTCAGCTCCTCCTCGCGCGGACCGCAGAGGAACCGCAGCAGCGACGCATGGCCGCCGGCGAGCGCGGCGTTCAGATAGCCGAACAGCCCGAGCGCCGCCAGGCCGAGAGGGATCGTCAGCCACCAGGTGCTCGGCGAGGGCGAGACGACGCCGCCCTCCCACAGGGTGATGGTCGTCTCGCGGCGGATCCCGGTCGCGCCGACGGCGACGAGGAGGACGAGGGCGACGGCCTCGGCGAAGAGAAGCGCGAGGGAGACGCCGCCCAGCAGCACGTCCAGCAACAGCGCGCCGACCTCCCGCCAGGTGGCGGCCTCGGACAGCCGTACGGACAGCCAGATGTGGCGCTGCTCCGGCTCGAGGCGCACATGCGCGGAGCGTTGCACGGGAAAGCCGAGGATCCGGGTCCTCCGGCGCTCGAGCGCCCCGAGCGGCAGGGCCCAGAGCGGCACCAGCAGGAGGGTGAGGACGACCACGGGGAGCAGGATCACGGCGAGCGCGGCGCTGGTCAGCAGGTACAGCAGCGCGCGCCACGGCCAGGCGCTCCCCAGGAACCGCCAGGGCGAGCGCACCAGCGCGCTCCACAGCCGGGGTCCGTTCATGCGATCAGCCTACGGATGGCGCTGGTCGGGAGCGGTCCCGTCGAGCAGAAGGTAGAACCTGCTCTACCCCGAGGGAGGAGCCTGCCCGGTGGCCCCGCCGGAGGCGCCCGGGATCGAATGGCGGCATGAACCGACACCTCGTCCAGGCGCACGACCTCCGCAAGTCCTTCCCGGGAGCCGGCCGCGGCGCGACGGCCACAGAGGTGCTCCGCGGGGTCTCGCTCACGGTGGCGCCGGGGGAGATGGTGAGCATCGTGGGCCCGAGCGGATCCGGCAAGAGCACGCTGCTGTACTGCCTCGCCGGGCTGGAGCCGTACGACGGCGGGTCGGTCCGCCTCCTCGGGACCGAGCTGGGCGGGCTGCGTCGCCGAGCGCTGGCCGCGCTGCGCCGGGAGCACGTCGGATTCGTGTTCCAGTCGTACAACCTCATCCCGTCGTTGAGCGCCGGGGACAACGTCGCGCTGCCGGCGCGCCTCGCCCGGCGCGGCGTCCGGGCGGCGGAGGTGGATCGCGCGCTGGAGGAGGTCGGGCTCGCCGGCCGCTCCTCGGTCCTTCCCGGCCGCCTCTCCGGAGGGCAGCAGCAGCGGGTGGCCCTGGCCCGCGTCCTCGCGCAGCGTCCCGACGTCGTCTTCGCCGACGAGCCGACCGGCGCGCTCGACACGCGCACGGGCGCGTCGGTTCTGCGGCTGTTGAGGACGGCCGCGGCAGAGGAGCGGAGCGTCGTCCTCGTGACGCACGACCTGGAGGCCGCCGCCCAGGCCGATCGCGTCCTGGTGCTCCGGGACGGCGAGATCCATCGCGAGCTCGGGCGCGCGACGCCGGATGAGGTTCTCGACGCTCTCGCCGCCGCGGGGGAGCGGCCATGATCCGGCTCATGGCGGCGGACCTCGTCCGTCAGGCACGGATCTGGAGCGGGCTGTTGCTCCTGGCCGTCGTGGTGGGGTTCGTGGCCGGCTTCGCCGCGATGCTGGTGGAGACCGGGCTGGTCCAGGGCGGCGCGGTCAGGCAGACCCTGGAGGGCGCGAGCAGCATGGTTCTGGTCTTCACCGGGATCAGCGCCGTCGTCGTGATCGCGGGCGCGGCGAACCTGACCGTGGCCCTCCAGCAGCGCGGCTACGCCCTCTGGCAGGTCGTCGGGGTGTCACCCTCGCGCGTCGGCGTCGTGGTGCGGGCCCAGCTCGGCCTCGTCGGGATCGGCGGCGGTCTTCTCGGCTGCGCGCTCACGACGACGGTCATGCGGCCGCTGTTCGCGTACTTCTTCCAGACCTGGGGCGACGAGGTGCTGTCGACCCCGCTGCGCCTGGGGCCGGTCTCGTTCCTCTGCGTCGGGGTCGGCGTCGGCGTCCTCTGCATGACCGGAGGGCACGGCGCGGCGCGCCGGGCGAGCCGTGTCCCGCCGGTCGAGGCGCTGCGCGAACCCGAACCGCCCCGGATCCGCATGGGCGTCCTGCGTGGAGTGCTGGTCGTCGCGACCCTCGGCGGGGTGACCGCCCTTGCCTGGCGGCTCGGCGACGGGGACTTCTCATCGATCGTGAACCGAGGGATGTTCCTGACGCCTGCCGTCGTCGCGCTGATGGCGGCGTGGGGGCCCGTGCTGTATCCCGCGGCCCAGCGGATCTGGTCGGCGCTGGTGCCGGCCCGGATGTCGGGGGCGTGGTTCCTCGCCCGGCACGATGCCCGCTCCCGCGTGAGCCAGAGCACCGCGGTGATCGCACCGCTGATGGTCGCGATCGCCCTGGTCGGCGGGCTCTACAGCGGAGCGGCGACGCTCGGGGCGGCGGCGCCGACGTGGACGGGGCAGCAGGGCGACTGGACGATCCAGACCGAGGCGGTCGCCGTGATGCTGGGCGGCCCGCTGCTGGTGGGGACGACGGGGGCGGCGGTCGCGGTGTTCATGGCCTCCGGGGCCCGCGAGCGCCAGGTCGCGCTGTTGCAGGCGGCCGGCGCCGACCGCGGCGTCATTCTGCGGGCGGCGTGGGGGGAGGCGACGATCCACGCGGCGACGGCGGTTCTCCTCGGCGCGGCGGCGACGGTGATCGGCAGCGGGTTCCTGGCTGCGGGCCTGGGGTTGTCGGCCCCGGTCGTGGCGTGGGGACCGATCCTGCTGGTCGGCGCGGTCGGCGCCGGGCTGATCACGCTCGCGACGCTCGTCCCGACGGCCGCCGCGCTGCGCATGCCGGTGTCGCGGGTGCTCGCCGCTGAGTGACGGCAGCCCGGATCCTCGCTCCTCCACACCGCCGAAACCCCCTCTCCCCGTCGAAACCCCCTCTGGGATACGTGTGCCCGAGGGGGTCTCGACGGGGAGAGGGGGTTTCGAGGAAGGGGACGCCGGAGGATCAGGGGGCGGCAGGGGCGTCCGGGGCGGTGGAAGCGACGGGGCGCTTCAGGCGCAGGACGACGACGGTGTAGGCGGCGGCGGACAGCGCGGCGAGCACCATGTGGGTCCCGACGAGCACCTCGGGCAGCCCCGTCCGCGCCTGGATCACGCCGACGGCGACCTGGACGCCGATCGCGACGATCAGGGCCAGGAGCCAGGCGCGGGGCCGGAGCCGGCGGACCCCGGCGATCACCGCCAGGAGCAGCACGAGCGCCGCGAGCACGTACCCGGGCCAGGAGTGCACGTGCGCCATCACGGACGCGTCGAACCCGCGCCGGACGATGTCCGCATCGCCGGAGTGGGGTCCGGATCCGGTGGTGAGGACTCCCACGACGATCGTCACGGCGAGCACGAGCCCCGTGACGTGGGTGAGCGCGGCGAACCAGGACGGGACGACCCGCTCTCGCGGCCCGGCCGGTTCGCGCATCCGGACGAGGAACGCGGCGGTGATGCAGACGAGGACGAGGGAGGAGGCGTAGTGGAAGCCGACGATGAAGGGATTGAGTCCCGTGACGACCGTGATGCCTCCGACGAAGGCCTGGGCGATGATGCCGATCACCGTGAGCCACGCGAGGGCGGTGAGGTCGCGTCGGGTGCCGTTCGCGCGGAGCGAGAAGACTGCCGCGACCACGACGGCGAGGAGCAGGGTCGCGTTGAGGAACATGAAACCGGGAAGGCCCGCCGCGGTGCCGATCCCGTAGGCGATCAGTGCGGCGACGATGCCGCCGCCGGCGAACCAGAGGGTGGAGCGCACCGCGCGGCGGCCACCGACCGCGTGCAGGAGCAGCAGCAGGACGGCGAGCGCCAGCAGGCCCACGACGCCCGTCATGGTTCGGTTCCCGAACTCGATGATCCCGTGATAGCCCTGCTCGGGCGTCGGCACGAGCGAGTCCGGGGTGCACATCGGCCACTCCGAGCAGCCGAGGCCGGAACCGCTGAGCCGCACGGCGCCGCCGGTCCCGATGATGATGACCTCCGCGAGGAACGAGAGCCATGCGAACACGCGCAGGGGCCTGGCCGGGAACGGTGCGGCCTCCGCGCCGCCGCCGGGACGGGGAGGAGCCTCGCGGAGGCGGTGCGGGGCGGCAGGCGAAACGGTGCTCTCGGGCATGGGTCCTCCGGATCCCGCCGGCGGGACGGAAACGGTCCGCATGTCGGAGGGAACCTGTAGAATCGGGGGTGTTGCGATGCGCGCGCTCGTGCGCGTGACATCGAGAACAGTCTAGGCGCGAAGCGTCCATGAGAGGGCCCACCAGCGGCACCCCCATCCCCGCAGACACGACGGGGATGCGGCGTGCCGGGGCGGATGACACCGTTGCGGCCCGATGAGGAGAGTGTGTGATGTCGGATGTGCTGATCGATCGCCCGGAGCTCGATGGTCTGGGGGTGTACGAGTTCGGCTGGCACGACCCCGATGCCGCCGGCGCCAGCGCGAAACGCGGTCTGAGCGAGGCGGTCGTCCGGGACATCTCGGCCCTCAAGAACGAGCCCGAGTGGATGCTGAAGACCCGTCTCAAGGGGCTCCAGCTCTTCGGGCGCAAGCCGATGCCGACCTGGGGCGCCGACCTCAGCGAGATCGACTTCGACAACATCAAGTACTTCGTGCGCTCCACCGAGAAGCAGGCCCAGTCCTGGGAGGACTTGCCCGCGGACATCCGTGAGACCTACGAGCGCCTCGGCATCCCGGAGGCGGAGCGTCAGCGCCTCGTCGCGGGCGTCGCCGCACAGTACGAGTCCGAGGTCGTCTATCACCAGATCCGCGAGGACCTGGAGCAGCAGGGCGTCATCTTCATGGACACCGACACGGCGCTGCGGGAGCACCCCGAGTTCTTCGAGGAGTACTTCGGGACCGTCATCCCGGCCGGCGACAACAAGTTCGCGGCGCTGAACACGGCCGTCTGGTCGGGTGGCTCGTTCGTGTACGTGCCGAAGGGCGTGCACGTGGAGATCCCGCTGCAGGCCTACTTCCGCATCAACACGGAGAACATGGGCCAGTTCGAGCGGACGCTCATCATCGCCGACGAGGGCAGCTACGTCCACTACATCGAGGGCTGCACCGCGCCGATCTACAAGAGCGACTCGCTGCACTCGGCCGTCGTCGAGATCATCGTGAAGAAGAACGCCCGCGTGCGCTACACGACGATCCAGAACTGGTCGAACAACGTCTACAACCTCGTCACCAAGCGTGCGGTCGCCCACGAGGGCGCGACCATGGAGTGGGTCGACGGCAACATCGGCTCCAAGGTCACCATGAAGTACCCGTCCATCTACCTGATGGGCGAGCACGCCAAGGGCGAGACCCTCTCGGTCGCGTTCGCGGGCCCGGGCCAGCACCAGGACGCTGGCGCGAAGATGATCCACATGGCGCCCTACACGCAGTCGTCGATCGTCTCGAAGTCGATCGCCCGCGGCGGCGGACGCGCGGGGTATCGCGGCGAGGTCCGTGTGGACGCGAACGCCCACCACTCGGCGAACACGGTGCGCTGCGACGCTCTGCTCGTGGACACGAAGTCCCGCTCCGACACCTACCCGGCGATCGACATCCGGGTCGACGACGTGCAGCTCGGGCACGAGGCCACGGTGTCGAAGGTCAGTGAGGAGCAGCTCTTCTACCTGCAGTCCCGCGGCATGCCCGAGGACGAGGCGATGGCGATGATCGTGCGCGGCTTCATCGAGCCGATCGCGCGGGAGCTGCCCATGGAGTACGCGATGGAACTGAACAAGCTCATCGAGATGGGCATGGAAGGATCGGTCGGCTAGATGACGGCCTCGACGACGGCGCCCTCTGCGGCGCAGGACACGCACGCCCACATCGACCCCGCGGCACAGGTCGCCGCGGCGGGGAGCTTCGTCCCCGTCCAGACCCGCTCGGAGCGCCCGCACTCGTTCGATCCCGCGGACTTCGACGCTCCGACGGGCCGCGAGGTCAACTGGAAGCACACGCCGGTGGAGCGCCTGCGCGCGCTGCTCGCGGACGAGCCGGGTGACGACGACGCGGTCTCGATCGACCTCGACGCGGCGGAGGCCTTCCTCGTCCCCGACGAGGAGGACGCATACGGGCAGTTCTTCCGTCCGGAGGACCGTGTCAGCGCCCTCGCCTGGAAGCACGCCCGCCGCGGTCTGCACCTGCGCATCGAGGAGAGCGACGAGGTGGCGGAGCCGATCGTGCTCCGCATCGACGGGACGGGCGCCGGCAAGCGCGCCTTCGGCCAGCTCCTCATCGAGGCGATGCCGAACGCGCAGGCCACGGTCGTGCTCGACCACCACGGGTCGGCGCAGTACGCGCAGAACGTCGAGATCATCGCGCGGGAGGGATCCCGCCTCACGGTGGTCTCCGTGCAGCGCTGGGCGGACGACGCGATCCACGCCGCGGCGCACCAGGCGCGGGTGGACCGCGATGCGGCGCTCACGCACTTCGTGGTGAGCTTCGGCGGGGGCGTCGTGCGCGTCAACCCCAGCCTGGAGCTCGCCGGCGCGGGCTCCGAGGGCCGTATGTACGGGCTCTCCTACGCGGACGCCGGTCAGCACCTGGAGAGCCAGGTGTACCTGCACCACAAGGGCCCGCACACGACCGGCGACGTCCTCTACAAGGGCGCCCTCCAGGGGGAGAGCGCCCACAGCGTGTGGATCGGTGACGTCCTGATCGGCCCGGACGCGACCGGCACCGACTCGTACGAGGCGAACCGCAACCTGGTCCTCACCGAGGGCGCCCACGCGGACTCGATCCCGAACCTCGAGATCGAGACCGGCGACATCCTCGGTGCGGGGCACGCGAGCGCCACGGGGCGTTTCGACGACGAGCAGCTGTTCTACCTCCAGGCCCGGGGCATTCCGGAAGAGGAGGCGCGCCGGCTGGTCGTGCTCGGCTTCCTGAGCGACATCGTGCAGCGGCTGCGCATCCCCGCCCTTGAGGAGGAGCTGCTCGCCGCGATCGAGGCGGAGCTCGCCGAGGTCTCCGCATGAGCGCCCAGCGCGCCTGCGGAGTGAGCGACCTCGAACAGGACACCCCGCTGCGGGTCGAGCTCGACGGCGTCCCGATCGCCGTCGTGCTCGACGCGGAGGGCACGATCCACGCGATCGGCGACACCTGCACGCACGGCGACATCTCGCTGTCCGAGGGGTTCGTCGAGGGGCAGACCCTCGAGTGCTGGGCGCACGGCTCGGCGTTCTCGCTGTGCACGGGCAAGCCGCTCAACCTCCCCGCCTACGAGCCCGTCCCCGTCTACGTCGTCGAGATCGATGGCGACGACGTGCTCATCGACCCCGCCGTCACGAAGGACGTCTCCGCGCTCTGACCAGCGCGCCGTCCCGACGCACCACGACGTAAAGAACCGACGAAGGAGAACAGAATGTCTGTCCTCGAGATCCGCGACCTCCACGTGACGGTCGAGACCGATGCAGGGACCACCCCGATCCTCAACGGGATCACCCTGACCATGCGCACGGGCGAGACCCACGCGATCATGGGCCCCAACGGCTCCGGGAAGTCCACGCTGGCCTACACGATCGCAGGCCACCCGAAGTACACCGTCACGAGCGGATCGATCACGCTCGACGGCGAGGACGTGCTGGAGATGAGCGTGGACGAGCGCGCCCGCGCGGGCCTGTTCCTCGCGATGCAGTACCCGGTGGAGATCCCCGGCGTCACCGTGACGAACTTCCTGCGCACGGCCAAGACCGCCCTCGACGGCGAGGCGCCGTCGATCCGGCAGTGGACCAAGGACGTCAAGGCCGCGATGGCGAACCTGCGCATGGACGGCAAGTTCGCGCAGCGCAACGTCAACGAGGGCTTCTCCGGCGGCGAGAAGAAGCGCCACGAGATCCTTCAGCTCGAGGTGCTCAAGCCGAAGATCGCCGTGCTCGACGAGACCGACTCGGGCCTCGACGTCGACGCGCTCAAGATCGTGTCGGAGGGCGTCAACCGCGCCAAGGCGGAGACGAACCTCGGTGTGCTGCTCATCACGCACTACACCCGGATCCTCCGTTACATCCGCCCGGACTTCGTGCACGTGGTCGTCGCGGGCAAGATCGTCGAGGAGGGCGGCCCCGAGCTGGCCGACCGGCTCGAGGACGAGGGCTACGACCGGTTCCTCGACCCCTCCGCGCCGATCGAGGCGTAGGCTGAAGCCATGACCGCGACCCTCACCGAGGAGAAGTACGACGAGGTCACCGAGGCGCTCAAGGACGTCATGGATCCGGAGCTCGGGATCAACGTCGTCGACCTCGGACTCATCTACGACCTCGCCTGGGACGACGAGAACGACGCCCTCGTGATCCACATGACGCTCACGAGCGCCGGCTGCCCGCTCACGGACGTGCTCGAGGAGCAGACCGCGCAGGCGCTGGACTCCGTCGTCGAGCGATTCCGCATCAACTGGGTGTGGATGCCGCCGTGGGGTCCGGAGCGGATCACCGACGACGGGCGCGACATGATGCGCGCGCTCGGCTTCGCGATCTGACCCGGCCCTGACGAAGGCCCGACGCCGCCTGGGCGTCGGGCCTTCGTCATGCTCCGTCCGCGCGGTCGCGACCGCTCCCGGATCGCTAGGCTCGGAGGATGACGTCCGCTCCGCTCCAGGCCCTGCCGATCGACCAGCTCCGTCAACGATCCAGCACCAAATGGCGGACGTATCCCGATGACGTCCTGCCGCTGTTCGTCGCGGAGTCCGACTTCCCCCTCGCCCCGGCGATCACGGAACGCCTCATGCGCGCGGTGGAGCTGGGCGACACGGGTTACACGCCGCCGGACCCGGGCGTCCGCTCCGCGTTCTCCGCGTTCGCGGCGCGCCGATTCGGCTGGACCGTGGACCCGACGCAGGTCCGCACCACGGGCGACGTGATGATGGGCGTCGTCGAGATCCTCCGCGCGGCGCTGCAGCCGGGCGACCGCGTCGTGATCGCACCGCCGGTCTACCCGCCCTTCGTCGACTGCATCGAGGAATCGGGGGCGGTCGTCGAGCCGGTGCCGCTGCGCGACACGGGCGACGGATGGGAGCTGGACACGGCGGGCATCGAACGCGCCCTCGCCGGCGGCGCGCGGGCGGTGCTGCTCAGCAATCCGCACAACCCGACCGGCACCGTGCACGCGCGGGAGGCGCTCGCACGGGTGGCTGAGATTGCGGCCGCGCACGGTGCGATCGTCGTGAGCGACGAGATCCACGCGCCGCTGGTGCAGCCGGGCGTCGCGTTCACACCGTTCCTCGCCGCCTCCGCGCAGGCGGCGGAGGTCGGCTTCACCGTCACGAGCGCGAGCAAGGCGTACAACCTCGCAGGACTCAAGTGCGCCGTGATGGTGACCGCGGGGGAGCGCCCCGCAGCCGTCGTCCGGGGTCTTCCCGCCGAGGTCGAGTGGCGGACCGGCCTGTTCGGCGCGCTGGCCGCCGTCGCGGCGTGGGCGCCGGAGAGCGACGCCTGGTTGGACGGACTCCTCGCGGCGCTCGATCAGAACCGCCGACTCCTCGCGCGCCTGCTGACCGAGCTGCTGCCCGAGGCGGAGTACCGCATCCCCGATGCCGGCTATCTCGCCTGGGTCGACCTGCGCCCGCTCGGCTGGGGCGACGACCCGGCCGGACGGATCCTGCGGGAGGCGAAGGTCGCCCTGAACCGCGGCCCGACCTTCGGCGCGGAGGGCGCCGGACACGTCCGGATCAACATCGCCTGCTCTCCCGAGGTGCTGACGGAGGCCGTCACGCGGATCGCCGCGCTGCGGTCGTCATGAGCACGAGGGCGTCGTGACGGCGGCCGAGGCCGCGCCCCGCGCGGACTCGATCTGGAGCGCGCGATACGCCGGCGTCACGCTCGGGGCCGTCGCACTGATCTTCCTCGCCGCGATCGAGGCGCTCGCGGTCACGACGGTGATGCCGGTGGTGAGCGCCGAGCTGCACGGCGAGTCGCTCTACGCCGTCGCGTTCGCCGGGACGCTCGCGACCGGGGTGATCGGCATGGTCGCCACGGGCGCCTGGTGCGATCGCGCCGGTCCCCGGCTCCCGGTGTACACGGCGACCGCGCTGTTCGTCGTCGGGCTCGTGATCGCCGGATCCGCGACGGACATGACGGTGTTCCTGATCGGCCGCCTCGTGCAGGGGCTCGGCGCCGGAGGCCAGACCGTGGCGCTGTACGTGGTGGTCGCGCGGCTGTACCCGTCGAGACTGCACGGGGCGATCTTCGGCGCCTTCGCCGCCGCGTGGGTGGTCCCCTCCATGATCGGTCCCTTCCTGGCGGGCGCGGTGACCGAGTACCTGCACTGGCGCTGGATGTTCCTCGGCGTCGCGGTCCTCGCGCTGCTGGCGCTGCTCCTGGTGGCGCTCCGCCTGCACGGCGTGGACCTCGGGCAGGGGGAGGCGGAGGGCACCCGAGGGATCGGGTCCCGGCTGATGCTCGCGGTCGTCGTCGCGGTCGCCGCCGTCGCGGTCGGGCTGGCCGTGGACGCGCCGCCGCAGTGGCGCTGGCCCGGGGCCGTCCTCGCCGTCGCCGTGATCGGGGTCGCGATCCTTCCCCTCCTGCCGCGGGGGACCCTGCGAGCCGGGAAGGGACTCCCCAGCGTGATCCTCATGCGCGGGCTCGTCGCCGGGGCGTTCTTCGCCGCGGAGGCCTACATCCCGTACGCCCTGATGGACCGCTTCGCGTTCCCACCGACCCTGGCCGGGCTCGCGCTCACCGGGGCGGCGCTCGCGTGGTCGGGGGCGTCCTGGCTCCAGGGGCGGATCGGGGATCGGCTGGGCAGCACGCGCATCGCGGTGATCAGCCTCGCCGCCGTGCTTGCGGGCGTCCTCATCGTTCTCGCGACGGTGAGCGTACCGCTGCCGCCGTGGCTCATCGTCGTGGGCTGGACCTTCGCCGGCGGAGGCATGGGCCTGGTCTATCCGCGCCTCAACGTGCTCATGCTCGCGTACTCCACCCGAGGGAACGAGGGCTTCCACTCCTCGGCGCTGTCCATCGCCGACTCGACGGGATCGGCGGTGGCGTTGGCGGTCGCCGGCCTGCTGTTCGGGGCTGCCGCGGCCGGCGCTGCCGCGTTCTCGGCCGTGTTCCTGCTGTCGATCGCGATGCTCCTGATCGCGCTCCTCCCCGGGCTCAGGCTCGGGAATCCGCCGTTGCGGGACTGACCGCCGAAGCCGCCTCGCCTCGGAGGCCCGCGCCGAGCATCCGGATCCCGAGGTCGAAGACGACGGCGTCGGCGGCGGCGCCGTCGTGCTCCGCCGCCGCACCGTGGCTCTCGGCGTGCATGCGCTGCTGCACGAGATTGGTGTGCCCGAGGATGAACTGCAGGATCGCCGTCGCGGCCGGAGCGTTTCGGGCGTCGACCCCCGGGAGGGCGTCGACGATGGCGTCGTGCGCGCGGGAGGCTCCCCGTCGCATCGCCGCCGTGCTGAGGACGACCTCGGCGCCGTCGCGACAGGCGAGCAGCGCGTCACGGATGCCCCGGGCGACCGTGAGGAGCCGGTCGTCGGGCCCTGCGCCCGGAGGCGACGGCGGAAGCGGCCGTTCGAGGATGCGGTCCGCCACCGCAGCGAGCAGGTCCTGCTTGCTGGAGAAGTGCCAGTACAGCGCGCTGGCCTGAACGTCCAGCTCTCCGGCGAGTCTCCGCATGGTGAGGTCGGGGAGTCCCACCCGGTCGAGGAGGTCGACGGCGACCGAGACGATGCGCTCCCGGTCGTGCCGCCCGGGGGAGGGAGGGGTCATGCCCCTCACTATACTGAACAGCGTTCTAGTGAACGCTGTTCAGGAGATCGCGTCTCGCGATCCGCATCCGAGTCGAGGAGGAATCATGACCTCACCCACCCGTCCGCTGGGGGCCGAGGCCGCACGCATCGCGGTGTTCGCCGCTCTGATCGTCGCGCTCGGCTTGGTCATCGTGCCACTGCCGGCAGGCGTGCCGATAACGGGACAGACGCTCGGCGTCATGCTCGCCGGGCTGGTGCTCGGTCCGCGGGTCGCACCGTTGGCGGTGCTGACCGTCCTCGCCCTGGCTGCGGTCGGCCTCCCGGTGCTGGCCGGAGGACGAGGGGGACTCGGCGTGTTCGTCGGCCCGAGCGCCGGATACCTGCTCGGGTGGGTCGCGGGCGTGGTCGCGATCGGCCTCATCGCCGGAACGGGGCGGCGGAGCGTCTGGCGGACGGCCCTCGCGACGCTCGTCGGCGGCGTCGGGGTGGTGTATCTGTTCGGGATCCCCGTCCAGGCCCTGGTCACGGGGGTGCCGCTCGGGGCGACGGCGCTGGCGTCGCTGGCCTTCCTCCCGGGCGATCTGCTGAAGGCGGTGGCCGCGACGGCGCTCGCGCTCGCGCTCCGCCGGGCGTACCCCCGTGCCTTCGCTCCCTCGCCGAGGCGCCCGGACGCGCCCGCCCATGTCGGCTGACATCCGGCTCGACGGGGTCGGGGTCCGCGCGGACGGCCGGTGGATCCTCCAGGACGTGAGTCTCCGCGTGACCGCACCGCGCACCGCCGTCCTCGGCGCGAACGGATCGGGCAAGTCGACGTTCGCCCGCCTGCTGAACGGTCTGCAGCACGCCACGACCGGGTCGGTGCGCGTCGGAGGGCTCGATCCCGTCCGCGACGCGCGGGAGGTCCGGCGTCGGGTGGGATTCGTCTTCGCCGATCCGGAGGCGCAGATCCTCATGCCCACGCCCGCGGAGGACGTCGCCTTGTCCCTGCGCGCCGGACGGCGAGGGGCCGCCGATCCCCGCGTCGGCGCCGTTCTCGACCGCTACGGCCTCGGGGGCCTGGCCGACGCCCCGGCGGCCGAGCTGTCGGGCGGCGAGAAGCAGCTGCTCGCGCTGGCGGCGGTGCTCGCGACGGAGCCGGACCTCGTCGTCGCCGACGAGCCCACGACGCGTCTCGATCTGCGCAACACCCGTCGGATCGCCGAGCTGCTCCTCGGGCTGCGCCAGCCCCTGGTGCTGGTCACGCACGACCTGGACCTGGCGCTCCGGTGCGACGAGGCGGTCCTCTTCGAGGACGGGCGGGTCGTCGCCGTCGGGTCGCCGGATGCCGTCGTGTCCGCCTACGTCGCCCAGTGCGCATGAGCACCGGCGAGAGGAGGGACCGCCCGTGAGACAGCTCTATCGCCCGGGGCGGAGCATCGTGCACCGGACGCCCGCCGGGGCCAAGATCGCGCTGCTCGCCGGCGCGGCGCTCCTGCTCGCTCTCGTCCCGCTGAGCGCCGTCGGCGTCGGCGGCGTCCTCGTGCTCGTCTCGCTGCTGTACCCGCTCGCCCGGCTTCCGCTGTCGGCGCTGGGCGCGGCGTGGTGGCGGCTGCGCTGGATCGTCGTGGTGCTCGGCGGCGCGCTCGGTCTGCTCGTCTCCTGGGAGGCGGCCGCCGTCAGCACCGGCCGAGTGGTCGCGCTCATGCTCCTTGCGGAGCTGGTCACGGCGACCACGACGATGGCGGCCGTGACCGAGGTGCTGCGCAGCGTGCTGACGCCGCTCCGGGCCATGGGCGTCGACCCCGATGCGGCCGCCCTGGTTCTCGCCCTGACGATCGCGACGGTGCCGGTGGTGTCCGGATTCGTCCAGCAGACGCGCGACGCCCACCGGGCGCGGGGCGTGCGGATGGGTCCGCGCGGTGCGGTGCCGATCCTGGTGCGGACCCTGCGGCATGCGGACGCGGTGGGGGAGGCGCTGACGGCGCGCGGCCTCGCCCCCTGACCGCGGACCGGTCGGCGTCCGCACGGCGCGGCGCCCTATACTGGGAGGCTGGCCATCCGGCCGCTCACCCTCTTCCAGAACGGACGTCTGCTGTGCTCGCCGTGCACGACCTCGAGATCCGCGTCGGAGCGCGCCTGCTCATGGAGAACGTCTCCTTCCGCGTCGCCGACGGCGACAAGATCGGCCTCGTCGGCCGCAACGGCGCCGGCAAGACCACGCTGACGAAGGTCCTCGCCGGGGACACGCTGCCGTCCGACGGCCGGGTGGACCGCAGCGGCGAGATCGGCTACCTGCCCCAGGACCCGCGCTCCGGGGACCCGGAGATGCTCGCGCGGACCCGGATCCTGGACGCCCGCGGGCTGGGATCGCTGACCCTGGGCATCCGTGAGGCCTCCGAGCTGATGGGCTCGGACGACCCGGCGGTGGCGGAGAAGGCCATGCGTCGCTTCGGGAACCTCACCGAGCGGTTCGAGTCCCTCGGCGGCTACGCCGCGGAGGCGGAGGCCGCGTCCATCGCACACAACCTCTCTCTGCCGGACCGCATCCTCGACCAGCCGCTGAAGACCCTCTCCGGCGGACAGCGGCGGCGCATCGAGCTCGCACGGATCCTGTTCTCGGACGCCGACACCATGATCCTCGACGAGCCGACCAACCACCTCGACGCCGACAGCGTGGTGTGGCTGCGCGAGTTCCTCAAGGGCTACAAGGGCGGCCTGATCGTGATCAGCCACGACGTGGAGCTCGTCGGCGAGACCGTCAACCGCGTGTTCTACCTCGACGCGAACCGCCAGGTCATCGACATCTACAACATGAATTGGAAGAACTACCTGCGTCAGCGCGTCGCCGACGAGGAACGGCGCAAGAAGGAGCGCGCCAACGCCGAGAAGAAGGCGACCCAGTTGCAGCTGCAGGCGGCGAGGTTCGGCGCCAAGGCGTCGAAGGCCGCCGCGGCGCACCAGATGGTCGCCCGCGCCGAGAAGCTGCTGTCCGGGCTGGAGGAGGTCCGGCAGGTGGACCGCGTGGCCAAGCTCCGGTTCCCGAAGCCGGCGCCCTGCGGCAAGACCCCGATGAAGGCCTCGGGGCTGTCGAAGTCCTACGGGTCGCTCGAGATCTTCACCGACGTGGACCTGGCGATCGACCGCGGGTCCAAGGTGGTCGTCCTGGGGCTCAACGGTGCGGGAAAGACCACCCTGCTGCGGATCCTCGCCGGGGTGGATCAGCCCGACACCGGTCAGCTGGAGCCCGGGCACGGCCTGAAGATCGGATACTACGCCCAGGAGCACGAGAACCTCGACGTGTCGCGATCCGTGCTGGAGAACATGGTGTCGGCCGCGCCGGACCTGACGGAGACCGAGGCGCGCAAGGTGCTCGGGTCGTTCCTCTTCACCGGAGACGACGTCCACAAGCCCGCGGGCGTCCTCTCCGGAGGGGAGAAGACGCGGCTGTCCCTCGCGACCCTCGTCGTCTCCTCGGCGAACATGCTGCTGCTGGACGAGCCCACGAACAACCTCGACCCCGCGTCCCGCGAGGAGATCCTCGGCGCCCTGGCCCACTACGAGGGAGCCGTCGTCCTCGTCTCCCACGATCCCGGTGCGGTGGAGTCCCTGAACCCCGAGCGGGTGCTCATCCTCCCGGACGGCGTGGAGGACATCTGGAGCCGCGAGTACCAGGACCTCATCGAGCTCGCCTAGGGGCGTGGCCGCTCGGGTCCGCCCCTTTCACCGTCGGTACGGTCAGCGGTGGCCGGCCGCGTCGAGGAGCTCGTCCTCGTCGTGCATGTCGCGATCGCGTCGGCGGCGCGGCTCGCGGGCGGGCCGCCCCTCCGCCTCCTCGCGGTGCTTCACGACCTCGGTGCGGATGATGTACCCGATGAAGATGAAGCCCATGAGGGCGAACAGGATCCACTGGATCGCGTAGGACAGATGCGGTCCCGGGTCCTCGGACGGCGCATCGAAGCCGTGCGGTCGTGCGGACGGTGCGGGGTCCTCCGACACGAGCGCTCCGTATGCGCCGGCGTCGACCGGGGCGGACGGGTCCTGAAGGCCCTCCGACTCCAGGAGGTCGGCGACGAAGCCGAGGTTGATGCTGGGGACCTGCCCCTCCGGCGCGCCGCGGCCGGAGGGCGGCAGGGGCTCCTGCGGGCGCAGACGCACGACGGCCTCGACGGGGCCCGTCGGGGCGGCGGGGACGACGTCGGGAACCTCGCCCTCGCCGGGGGCGACCCACCCGCGGTTCACGATGAGGGTCCGGCCGTCGTCCGTGCGGAACGGCACGAGCACCTCGAACGCGCTGGTGCCGCCGTGCGGACGGTTCCGGACGAGGAGCTGACCCTCGGGGACGTACTCGCCGCGCAGGAGCACCGGGCGCCACTCGTCCTCGGGGTCGAGGGCGGCGCCGGCCGGCAGCAGGTCACCCAGGGGCACCGCCGGGGCGTCATAGTTCTCCTCGACGAGGCGGATCTGCGTCTCTCGCCCTTCGTTGCGCGCGAACTGCCACTGGGAGAGCAGGACGCAGACGACGGCGAAGACGAGGGCGACGGCGACGTACCCCGCCCATCGCAGGAGCCGACGGCGCATCATGAGAACCCCTTCCGCACGTCCACCGGGAAGTCCCGGGCACGCAGGTAGTCGCTGAGGAACGCGACGTGTTCGTCGCAGGCCGTCCACACCTTCTGCCGATCCGGGGCGTGGATGCGCGGATTGCGCCAGAGCACGCGGTGGGTGGCGACGGAGCGGCACCCCGCGCGCGAGCACTCGGGGGCGGGGTCCGTCATCGGGCGGCTCCGGGATCGGGGTCCGCCGGCGTCGATCCGGTCTCCTGGATCCTCAGCGTGGGGCGGCCCTCGTCCGAAGCCGGGGGAGCGGGCTCGGTCGGCGCGGCGGTGATCCCGAGCTGGGGCGACTCGATGACGGTCTCGGTCGAATCGTCCCCGGCATTGGCGAACACCACGGCGATGTAGGGCAGCACGATCGCGGCGAGCGCGAAGAGCCAGGTGTACCAGCCGTACGGGGTCACGACCACCATGAGCAGCAGGCAGGCCACGCGGATCGACATCGTGACGATGTACTGGCGGGCTCGCCCCTTGGCCTCATCGCGCGGCGCGCGCGGCAAGGAGGTCAGCGAGGGGGCGGTGCGGGACTTTCTCACGGTGAGTCCAGCCTACGCCGCCGCACCGCTCTCGGATCACGACATGAGCGGGATCATCGACAGCGAGAACGCGCCGAAGAAGAGGAAGCTGATGATCGACAGGGCCACGATCACGATGAGTCCCGCCACCCCGATGTAGCCCAGGATCAGCCCGGCGATCGCCATGCCCCGTCCGCCCAGCTGCGGGTTGCGCTTGCACTGGCCCAGGGCGATGTGTCCCGTGATGACGGCCGCGATTGAGGCGAGCAGCGGGACGACCACCCAGATCAGCACGAGGCCGGCGATGCCGAGGATCATCGAGGTCACGGCGAGCCCGCTGGTCGGCGCGGGCGGAGCATACGGCGCCGCGTACCCGTACGCGGGCGGCGTGCCGTGCGCCCCGGGCCCGCCGTATGCCGACGGG
>NZ_BCRA01000033.1 GCF_001552355.1 Microbacterium resistens NBRC 103078 | reverse complement strand
GGAGCACATCGAGCAGGGCCCGGACACCCCCCTGGCCGGCGGCGCCGTCTCCACCCGGGAACTGGAGTGGATGGTCGAGAACGAGCTCGTCGTACGCCTCGCCGACATCGTCCTGCGCCGCACTAGCCTCGCGTTCACCGGCGATGTCGACGAAGCGGTGCTGGAGCAGCTCGCGGCGGCCCTGGCGCCGCTGCTGGGCTGGGACCGCGCCCGGACCGACGCCGAGGTCGACCGCACCCGCGCGCTGCTGAACGAGCGCCACGGACTCGCTCTTCCCTCCCCCGCCCGGGGCTGAGGGCCGCAGGACGCCGCCCTCGATTCGGCTCCACCCACCCAGCACCGGCAGAGGGGTCGGTGCCCCGTGAAAGGTCAAAGAAGACATGACTGAGGTCAACCTCGGGCTCTACTTCCTGTCAGAGCTCGTCGGCACCGCCATGCTGATCCTGCTGGGCTGCGGCGTCGTCGCGAACGTCGCCCTGGTCAAGAACAAGGGATTCGGCGGCGGATTCCTGATGGTCAACTGGGGCTGGGGTCTGGCGGTCTTCGCCGGTGTCCTGGTCTCCGCATACTCCGGCGCGATCCTGAACCCCGCCGTCGGCATCGGCCTGCTGATCGCGAACAAGATCAGCTTCGCGCAGTTCGCCGTCGCCACCGGAGCCGAGCTTCTCGGCGCCATCATCGGTGCGATCCTGTGCTGGCTGGCCTACAAGCAGCACTTCGACGAGGAGCCGGAGCCCGCGAACAAGCTGGGCGTCTTCTCCACGGGGCCGGCGATCCGCTCGTACGGCTGGAACCTGGTCACCGAGATCATCGGCACGTTCGTGCTGGTGTTCGCGATCTTCGCGTTCGCCGACTACGGCGACATCGAGGTCGGCGTCCCCGGGGGCCTCGGCCCGCTGACGGCCCTGCCCGTCGCGCTGGTCGTCGTCGCCATCGGCGCCTCGCTCGGCGGCCCGACCGGCTACGCGATCAACCCCGCGCGTGACCTGGGCCCGCGCATCGCCCACGCGATCCTGCCGATCAAGGGCAAGGGCTCCAGCGACTGGGCGTACTCGTGGGTCCCCGTGGTGGGCCCGCTGATCGGTGGTGCGATCGCCGCGCTGCTCGCTCCGGTCCTGCTGGGCCTGGCCGCCTGATCCCCGAACCCGAAGGAGAAGAACCATGGCCGACTACATCATCGCCATCGACCAGGGCACGACCTCGAGCCGTGCCATCATCTTCGACCGCAAGGGCAGCATCATCGCCACGGGTCAGAAGGAGCACGAGCAGATCCTGCCGAAGGCCGGCTGGGTCGAGCACGACGCCGCGGAGATCTGGGCCAATGTCCAGGAGGTCATCGGCCTCGCGCTGACGCGCGCGCACCTCACGCGTCACGACATCGCGGCGGTGGGCATCACCAACCAGCGCGAGACCGCCGTCGTGTGGGACAAGACGACGGGCAAGCCGGTCTACAACGCCATCGTCTGGCAGGACACCCGCACGCAGGAGATCGTCGACCGCCTCGCCGCCGACGGCGGGGTCGACCGGTTCAAGCCGATCGTGGGCCTGCCGCTGGCCACCTACTTCTCCGGCACCAAGATCGCCTGGATCCTGGAGAACGTCGACGGTGCGCGCGAGAAGGCGGAGGCCGGGGACCTGCTGTTCGGGACCACGGACTCCTGGGTCCTGTGGAACCTCACCGGCGGCGTCAACGGCGGCGTGCACGCCACCGACGTCACCAACGCCTCGCGGACGCTGTTCATGGACCTCGAGACGCTGGAGTGGCGCGACGACATCCTCGAGGCGTTCGGCGTGCCCCGCTCGATGATGCCCGAGATCCGTTCGTCGTCCGAGGTCTACGGCGCGGCGGAGAGCTCGTCGCTGCTGCGCGAGACGCCGATCGCCGGAATCCTCGGCGACCAGCAGGCGGCGACGTTCGGTCAGGCCGCGTTCAACAAGGGCGAGAGCAAGAACACCTACGGCACGGGCTGCTTCCTCATCTTCAACACGGGCGAGGAGATCGTCCACTCGAAGAACGGGCTGCTGACCACCGTCGGCTACAAGCTCGGCGACGCGCCGACGCACTATGCGCTGGAGGGCTCCATCGCCGTCACGGGGTCTCTGATCCAGTGGCTGCGCGACCAGCTCGGCATCATCGACTCCGCCCCGCAGGTGGAGGAGCTCGCCGACAAGGTCGAGGACAACGGCGGCGTGTACATCGTGCCGGCGTTCTCCGGCCTGTTCGCGCCGTACTGGCGTCCGGACGCCCGAGGCGCGATCGTGGGCCTGACCCGCTTCGCGAACAAGAACCACATCGCGCGCGCCGCGCTGGAGGCGGTCGCCTTCCAGACCCGCGACGTGCTCGACGCGGTGAACGCGGACGCCGGGGTGGACCTCACGGAGCTGAAGGTCGACGGCGGAATGGTCGCCAACGACGCGCTCATGCAGTTCCAGGCGGACGTGCTGGGCGTCCCGGTCGTCCGGCCGGTCGTCGCCGAGACCACCGCGCTCGGCGCCGCGTACGCCGCGGGTCTCGCCGTGGGCTTCTGGAGCGGCCTGGACGACCTCTCTGCCAACTGGCAGGAGGACAAGCGCTGGGAGCCGTCGATGGACGAGGGCGAGCGCGACCGTCAGCTGCGCCTGTGGCGCAAGGCCGTCACCAAGTCCATGGACTGGGTCGACGACGACGTGAAGTGATCGTCCGCTGACGACGACGAAGGGCGGGGCCGGTCGATCCGGTCCCGCCCTTTCCGTGTCGGTTCGGGGCGCTGCGCGGGGATTCGGGGCGCATGACAGTGCCGGATCGCCCCGGATCGGACCCCGAACGGGTCAGTTCTTGCCGAAGAGCTTCTGGATCTCGGCGAGGTCCGCCTCGGAGGGCGCCTTCTGTCCGCCGAGGCCGAAGCCGGTCCCCGTCGGCTGGGAGTTCGCCGCGGCGAGGCCCGCGTTCTCCGCCGCGCGCTTGGCCGGGTTGCCCGAACGGGACCCGCCGCTCTTGGCCTTCTTGCCTCGCTTCGACGAGCCGCCGGGGCGTCCCATGCCGGGCACCGGCCCCATGCCGGGGATGTTGGGGGTGCCGCCGCGGGCGACGGTCTTCATCATCTTCGCCGCCTGCTCGAAGCGCTGCACGAGCTGATTCACGTCCGTCACCGTCATCCCGGAGCCGCGTGCGATGCGCAGACGGCGGGAGCCGTTGAGGACCTTGGGGTTGCGGCGCTCCCCCGGCGTCATCGAGCGGATGATGGCCTCGGTCCGGTCGATCTCCCGGTCGTCGAAGTCCTCCAGCTGCTGCTTCATCTGGCCCATGCCCGGGAGCATCCCGAGCATCTTCTTCATGGAGCCCATCTTCTTGAGCTGCTGCATCTGCTCGAGGAAGTCCTCGAGGGTGAAGGTCTCGGTCGCGAGCTTCTCAGCGACCTTCATCGCCTCGGCCTCGTCGAACGCCTGCTGCGCCTGCTCGATCAGGGTGAGGATGTCACCGAGGTCGAGGATCCGGCTCGCCATCCGGTCGGGGTGGAACGGCTCGAGGTCGTCGAGCCCCTCGCCGGTCGAGGCGAAGATGATCGGCCGACCGGTCACCGAGGCGACGGACAGCGCGGCACCGCCTCGGGCGTCGCCGTCGAGCTTGGAGAGGACGACGCCCGTGAAGTCCACGCCGTCCTGGAACGCCTTGGCCGTGTTGACCGCGTCCTGACCGATCATCGCGTCGATGACGAAGAGGACCTCGTCCGGGTCCACGGCCTTGCGGATGTCGGCGGCCTGCTTCATGAGCTCGGCGTCCACGCCGAGGCGGCCGGCCGTGTCGATGATGACGACGTCGTGCTGCTGGCGGCGCGCGTGCTCCACGCCGTCGCGCGCGACGCGGACGGGATCGCCGACGCCGTTGCCCGGCTCCGGCGCGAAGATCGTCGCTCCCGCCTGCGCCGCCACCACCTGGAGCTGGTTCACGGCGTTCGGCCGCTGGAGGTCGGCGGCCACGAGGAGCGGCGTGTGCCCCTCCCCCTCCAGCTGCTTGGCGAGCTTGCCGGCGAAGGTCGTCTTCCCGGAGCCCTGGAGCCCCGCGAGCATGATGACCGTCGGCGGCGTCTTCGCGAACGCGAGGCGGCGCTGCTCGCCGCCCAGGATCGCGATGAGCTCCTCGTTGACGATCTGGACGACCTGCTGCGCCGGGTTCAGCGCCTTGTTGACCTCGTCGCCGAGCGCCCGCTCGCGCACCTTCGCGGTGAAGTCCTTGACGACCGCGAGCGCGACGTCGGCGTCGAGGAGCGCCCGCCGGATCTCGCGGACGGTGCCGTCGACGTCGGACGCGCTCAGCTTTCCCTTCGTGCGCAGATTGCGGAAGGTCTCGGTGAGCCGATCGGAGAGGGTGCCGAAGGTAGCCATGGTGCCTTCGATTCTACGGGAGGCGCGCACGCGCCCCGCCCGTCGGCGCCTAGGGACCCCAGGGCAGGGCGTGGATGCTCCGCAGGGCCTCGTCGAAGCGGGCCTCCAGGGAGGCCTGCCCGGCACCGTCCTCGGCCCAGACACGAATGGCGGACAGCACGGCGGTCGCGCATGCCGAGCCGAGGATGTCGGCCGGGATCACCGGCACGCCCGCCGCGCGGGCGGCCGATGCGACCCCCGCCGCGAGCGTCGCGTGGCGCAGGCCGCTGTCGCGACGCAGCTCGGTCTCGACGCCCATGGCGGACGCGTTGCGCAGCGCCAGGGTGAGGGGGTCCGGTGCGAGGTCCCGGATCACAGCGCTCAGCGCGGCGCGCACCCCGGGGCCGTCGGCCTTGGTCCCGAGGGCGCCCAGCGCCACCAGGGCCGCGTCGATCCGCTCGTCGAGCCCCGACCACAGCACGTCGCTCTTGGAGGAGAAGTAGTTGAAGAAGCTGGATCGGCTCACCCCGGCGCGACGGGTGATGTCGGCGATCGACGTGGCCTCGTAACCCTGCTCCAGGAACAGCTCGCACGCCGCTTCCGCGAGCGTCTCCCGGGAGGACGCCCGCGGACGCCCGGAGGATCGCGCGTCCGTGTGCATCCCCTCACCGTATCGCCACGCCGCGCCACGAGGCCCCGACCGATCAAGGACGCTATTGTTGTACTCGATCCAATAACCGCTCCGGTTCGGAGGACCCATGCTCGACATCCAGACCGTCGGCCTCGCGCCGGACTTCGTGCCCTACCTCGACGGGTGGGATCTGCAGCGCCGCGTCCATGCGGAGGTCGTCGCGGGAACCCGTCCGGACACGCTCCTCCTGCTGGAGCACGAAGCCGTCTACACGGCGGGCAAGCGCACGGAGCCGCACGAGCGCCCCCAGGACGGCACTCCCGTGATCGACGTGGACCGCGGGGGCAAGATCACCTGGCACGGGCCGGGGCAGCTCGTCGGGTACCCCATCGTCCGGCTCGTCGAGCCGGTGGACGTGGTCGCGCACGTCCGGCGGATCGAGAGGACGCTCATCGACGTCCTCCGCGACTTCGGCGTGGACGGGTACCAGGTCGAGGGTCGCAGCGGCGTCTGGGTGCGCCGCCCGCTGTCGGAGGACAAGGTCGCCGCGATCGGCGTGCGGGTCCAGCAGGGTGTCACGATGCACGGGTTCGCGATCAACGCCGACAACACCCTCGCGGGGTTCCGCGGCATCATCCCGTGCGGCATCAGCGATGCCGGCGTGACGACGGTGAGCGAGGCGAGCGGCCGCCCGGCCTCCCCCGCCGACCTGGCGGGAGCCGTCGCCGACGCCTTCTCCGCCGTGTACGCGACGGAGGTCGCCGCATGAGCGCCGCTCCCGAGGGCCGCAAGCTCCTCCGGCTCGAGGTCCGAAACGCCGAGACGCCGATCGAGCGCAAGCCGGAGTGGATCCGCACCAAGGCGAAGATGGGCCCGGAGTACCAGGCGCTGCACTCGCTGGTCAAGGGCGAGGACCTGCACACGGTGTGCCAGGAGGCGGGCTGCCCGAACATCTACGAGTGCTGGGAGGACCGCGAGGCGACCTTCCTGATCGGCGGATCGCAGTGCACCCGCCGGTGCGACTTCTGCCAGATCGACACCGGCAAGCCCGCCGACTACGACACCGACGAGCCGCGCCGCGTCGCGGAGAGCGTGCGGCGCATGGGCCTGCGCTACGCCACCGTGACCAGCGTCGCCCGCGACGATCTCCCCGACACCGGGGCGTGGCTGAACGCCGAGACGGTGCGGCAGATCCATGCGCTGAACCCGAACACCGGCGTCGAGCTGCTCGCGAACGAGCACAACGCCGATCCCGCCTTCCTCGGGCAGATCTTCGACGCCCGGCCGGAGGTGTTCGCGCACAACGTCGAGACGGTGCCCCGGATCTTCAAGCGGATCCGGCCCGCCTTCCAGTACGAGCGTTCGCTGAACGTGATCACGCAGGGCCACGAGGCCGGGCTGATCACCAAGTCGAACCTCATCCTCGGCATGGGCGAGGAGCCCGAGGAGGTCGTGCAGGCGTTGCAGGACCTGCACGACGCCGGCTGCGACATCATCACGATCACGCAGTACCTCCGCCCGTCGCCGAGGCATCTGCCGGTCGCCCGCTGGGTCAAGCCCGCGGAGTTCGTCGAGTTCAAGGAGGAGGCCGAGCGCATCGGATTCCTCGGCGTCCTCGCCGGACCCCTGGTGCGCTCGTCCTACCGGGCCGGTCGCCTCTGGGCGCAGTCGATGATCTCCAAGGGTCGTCCGATCCCCGAGCACCTCGCGCACATCGCGGAGGGTGCGGAGCTCGGGTTCGCACAGGCGGTCTGACGCCGGCTCGGTCGGGCGGCCACCGGGGGGAGGCTGCCCGGCCCTCGAGTCAGTCCGCGCTCATCACCGAGAGCACCGAGCCGTCGGACCCGAAGTTCACCAGCAGCACGTCATCCGTGGAATCGGCGTCCAGCGCGTACTCCAGCACCGCGAACGGGTCCGTGCCGCCGTGCTCGTCGGCGAGGATCGTCATGCTCATGAGACGCAGCGAGCGGATGATGTCGACCGCGGCGTCGCCGGACACGTCGACGAGGATGTCGTTCAGCTCGTCGCCGTAGGCCTCCTGCTGCTGCAGCACGAACTCCGTCACCTCGCTGGTGCGATCGTCGACCTCGGACAGCATGGCGTTGCGGGCGTTGCCGTCGACCGACTCGATGCCGGACACCAGCGCTGCGGCGATGTCGAGCGCCTCGGCCGACACGTCGTCCTGGTCCGGCGCCGTGAGATCCACGGTCACGACCTGATCCCCGAACTCCACGATCTCCGACCAGAAGATCGATCCGTCCGGGCCCGAGGACAGCAGTCCGAAGAAGTCGTGTTCGATCGCCATACGGCTATGAAACCAGTCGCCCGGGCGGTGCGGTACCCCCCGCGCCGGTGCGTCTGCGGACCGATCAGCCGTCGACCAGCGCCTGGACGAACACGTGGGGGGTGAAGCCGGTCAGATCGTCGATCCCCTCGCCCTGCCCGAGCAGCTTCACCGGGATGCCGGTGCGCTCCTGGACGGCGAGCACGAAACCGCCCTTCGCCGATCCGTCGAGCTTCGTCAGCACGAGTCCGGTGACCCCGGCGTGCTCGAGGAAGGCCTCCGCCTGCATCACGCCGTTCTGCCCCGTCGTGGCGTCGAGAACGAGCAGGACCTCGCTGATCGGCGCCTGCTTCTCGATCACCCTGCGGATCTTGGACAGCTCGTCCATCAGCCCGCCCTTGGTGTGCAGCCGCCCCGCCGTGTCGACGAGGACGATCTCGGTGCCGGTGCGCTGGGCGTGCTCGATGGTCTGAAACGCCACGGACGCGGGGTCCTGACCCTCCTGCTGCGGACGGACGATCTCCGCCCCGCCGCGCTGCGCCCACGTGGCGAGCTGGTCGACGGCCGCCGCGCGGAACGTGTCCGCCGCGCCGACGACGACCGATCGGCCGTAGCTGCGGAGGAACTTGGTGAACTTGCCGATCGTCGTGGTCTTGCCGACCCCGTTGACGCCGACCACGAGCACCACGGCGGGACGCTCGGTGAGCTTCAGGGTGGTGTCGAACCGGGCGAAGTGCTCTTCGAGGGTCTCGCGCAGCATGCGCTGCAGATCCCGGGGATCCGTGGTGCGGTACTTCTCCACCTTCTCGCGCAGCTCGTCCACCAGGCGCTCGGTGATGTCGGGGCCGAAGTCGGCCGTCAGCAGCGCCGTCTCCAGGTCCTCCCACGTCGTCTCGTCGATGGTGGGCTTGACGAACATGCCGCGCAGGGCACGGGTGAGGGACCAGGACTTCTCCGCCATGGGATCCAGCCTACGGGGCAGGGCGTGGTTCAGGCGTTCGCGGCCTCGCGCTGTGCCCGGTCGCCGACGCGCTGTCCGACGACCGCGGACACCCCGTCCTGCCTCATGGAGACGCCGTACAGCGCGTCCGCGATCTCCATCGTGCGCTTCTGGTGAGTGATCACGAGCAGCTGCGAGCTCGCCCGGAGCTGCTCGAAGACGGTGAGCAGGCGCCCGAGGTTCGCGTCGTCGAGGGCGGCCTCGACCTCGTCCAGGATGTAGAACGGGCTCGGCCGCGCCTTGAAGATCGCGACCAGCAGCGCGACGGCCGCCAGGGAGCGCTCACCGCCCGACAGGAGCGAGAGGCGCTCGATCTTCTTGCCCACCGGGCGGACCGCGACCTCGATCCCGGTCGACAGGAGGTCGTCCGGGTTCGTCAGCGAGATGCTGCCCGTGCCGCCGGGGAACAGCAGGGGGAACACCTCGCCGAACGCCGTCTTCGTGTCCTCGAAGGCGTCGGCGAAGATCGTCTGCATCCGCTCGTCGAGGTCCGCGATGATCGTCAGCAGATCCTGACGCGTCTTGGTGAGGTCGGCGAGCTGCTCCGTGAGGAAGGCGTGGCGCTGCTCCAGGGCGGCGAACTCCTCCAGGGCCAGCGGGTTGACGCGCCCGAGCTGCGTGAGCTTGCGCTCCGCTTCCTGGAGGCGGCGCTGCTGCACCCGGCGATCGAAGGGAACGGCGGCGTCCTCGGATTCGTCCGGGTCCCCGGGATCCCGCGGAACCGGCTGGTCGGGGCCGTATTCCGAAACGAGAATATCCTCGTCGAGCGCGAGCTCGCTGGACACGCGCTCGAGCAGGCTGGTGAGGTGCAGCTTCTTCTCGTGGATCTGCAGCTCGAGCCCGTGGACGCTCTCGGTGAGTCCGGCGAGCCGCTCCCGGATCGACGTCTCGCGAGCGCGCAGGGCGGTGAGCTCCTCGGTCTGTGCGGCGCGGGCGGACTCCGCCGCCGCCAAGGCCACCCGGGCCTCGGCGACGGAGCGGTCCAGCGAGTCGAGCACCCGGGGCAGCTCAGCGGCGACGCCGGACGCCGCCTCGCGCTGGGCGCGGCGGATCACCGCCCGCCGGGCGGCCTCGGCCGCCGCGTCCCGCTCACGCTCGCGCTGACGCTCCAGCGTCGCGACTCTCGTCTGCGCCGCGCGGACCCGTTCCCGGAGCGTCTCGATCCCGAGGCGCGCCTCCAGCTCCTCCTCGCGCGCCTTCTCGAGCGCCTCGAGCAGGCCGTCGCGCGCGGATGCGTCCAGGATCGGGCGCGGCGCCGCCTGCGCCTGCTCGAAATCGGCCTTGGCCGACTCGGCCTTCGCCTCGGCCTCGGCGACGGTGGCCTGCACCTGGGCGAGGCCGGCCTCGAGGCGCTCGCATTCGGCGATCGCGGACTCGTGCCTCACGGTGACGCGGTTCACCTGCTCCGTGTGGGCGGCGAGCGCGGCGTCGTGCTCGCGCAGCGTCCGCAGCGCCTCCTTCGCCGTGCGGCGCGCCGTCTCCAGGGTCTCGGACGCGTCCGCCCGCGCGCTCCGGAGCGTGTCGACGATGACGCGCACCTCCTCGAGCCTCTCGACCGCGGCGTCGCGTTCCGCGATCAGCTCCAGACGCGAGCGCTCCCCGGCCGCGCCGGCGCGGAGGGTGTGCGCGGTGAGCACCTCTCCGGTCTGCGTGACGATCGTGACCGGCGGTCCCGGAAGGGCCGCCGCGGCCGCCCGCACCGTCCGCGCGGCGTCGAGATCGGGGACGATCAGGACGTGGGAGAGGACGCCGAGGATGCCGGGCGGGCCCGTGACGACCTCGCTCGCCGCGGTGGCGCCGTCGATCGCGGGCGGCTCCGCGGGCGAGACGGACGCGCCGGGCTCCGCGATCACCAGATCGACGCCACCGGCGTCGATCGCCTCCGCCGCCAGCAGGAAGGCGGCCTCGTCGTCGTCGACGAGCACGCCCTCGGCGAGGGGGCCGAGCACCGCGGCGACGGCGGCCTCGTACCCGGGGCGCACCTGGACGGCATCGCCGACGAGTCCGCGGACGCCCGGTCCGCCCGCGCGGACGATCTCCGCCGCTCCCCCGGACACGGCGACCGCGCTGCCGAGAGCGGCCGCCTTCGCCGTGAGAGCGTCGGCCTCGCGCTCGGCTTCGTGCAGGCGCTCCCGCAGCCCCTCCAGCTCCGCCTCCGCGGCCGTCACGGCCGCCTGGGCGGATTCGTAGGCAGCGGTGTGCTCGGCGGCCGTTCCCTCGGGCGCCTCGCCGTCCTCGATGGCCTCGCGCGCCTCGGCCGCCTCACGGCGCCGGGCGTGTGCCGCTTCGAGCGCGTTCTCCTGCCTCAGCACGGCGCCGCGCACCGCGGCCAGGGCCGAGGCCGCGGCCTCCGCCTGGCCGCGCAGCGTGGTGATCCGCATGTCGTGCGCGGAGACGAGGGCGCTCTGCTCGGCGATGTCGGCGTCCAGCGCGTCGAGCTCCGCGCGTGCTCGCGCGACCTCGCGCGCCGCCTCCTCGGCGGCATCCTGCGCGTGACCCAGCCCCGAGCCGATCTCGGTGATCTCGTCCTTCGCCTCGTCGATCGTCGCCTGCGTCACCGTGACGGCGGTGACGGCCGCATCGTCCTCCTCGGTGCCCAGGAGGGCGAGCCGCTGATTGGCCAGCGTGAACAGCCCCCGCATGCGCTCCTGCACCTGCTCCAGACCGAAGGCGACACGGCGGGCCTCGTCCACGGCGGCGGAATTCTGCAGCGCCTCGAGACGGGCGATCTCCGCGCGCACCTCGTCGGACTGCTCGGACAGCACGACGCGCTCGGCATGCCGCTCGTGCTCGTTGCGGGTGTGGTCGGCGAGCGCGGCGCGCAGCGCGACCACATCGTCCGCGAAGATCCGTGCCTTCGCGTCCCGGACGACCGCGGCGATCGTCTGGGCCTCGCGGGCGATCTCGGCCTGGCGCCCGAGCGGCTTGAGCTGACGCCGGATCTCCCCGGCCAGGTCGCTGAGCCGGGTGAGGTTGGCCTCCATCGCGTCGAGCTTGCGGAGGGTCTTCTCCTTGCGGCGGCGGTGCTTGAGGATCCCCGCGGCCTCCTCGATGAAGCCGCGGCGATCCTCCGGAGACGCCTGGAGCACGGTGTCGAGGCGCCCCTGCCCGACGATCACGTGCATCTCCCGGCCGAGCCCGGAGTCGCTCAAGAGCTCCTGGACGTCGAGCAGCCGGCATCCCTCACCGTTGATCGCGTACTCACTGGACCCGTTGCGGAACAGCGTCCGACTGATCGTCACCTCGGCGTACTCGATCGGCAGCGCACCGTCGCTGTTGTCGATCGTGAGCTGCACCTCGGCACGGCCGAGCGGGCCGCGCGAGGAGGTCCCGGCGAAGATGACGTCCTCCATCTTGCCGCCGCGGAGCGTCTTCGCCCCCTGCTCGCCCATGACCCATGCCAGCGCGTCCACGACGTTGGACTTCCCCGACCCGTTGGGCCCGACGATGCAGGTCACCCCCGGCTCGAACGCGAACGTCGTGGGCTGCGCGAAGGACTTGAACCCCTTGAGGGTCAGGCTCTTCAGGTGCATGCGCGCGGCTGCCGTCCGGGTCGGATCACGCCCATACGCTATCCGACGCCGCCCGGCCGCGACCGCGGAAACGCCCGGATGTCAGCGAATCCTGTGTGTTCGCTTGACGCGCGTCGGCGCGGTCGGATAGCGTGACGAACCGAACAGCCGAGAAAGGAGGTTGCCGACATGATGATGAAGCTTCGCGCTCAGACGACACTCACCCCATTCCGCGGGGTCACCGCCATCGCGGCGATCTCCGCCGGCATCACCCGCGCCGCGGTCGCATAGCGCGCCGCCCGCCCGGGTACGGCCCTCCCCACGGGACGGCGCCGTCCGTGGTGCACTGCGCACCACCGCGCCCTGATCGTCACGATCCTCCGCGCCTCCCGGACCCCTCTTCGGGTCCCCTCTCCGATCCGTCACGGATCGCTCTCCACCGCGCCCCGGTCCCGGTCCTCGTGATCAGCCGGCTTCGCCGTTCCGGCGGCGCGCCCTTTCACCGCCAACGAAAGCGACAATCGTGAACACCTCACTGACCGCCTCGCAGGATCAACCCTCGAAGCACCTGTCCCGACCCGCCGTGTCGGGTACCGACCATCTGGCCGTGGAGTTCCCCCGCGAGGACGAGCTCCGACGCCTGTCCCTCGCGGATCGCCTGGCCTTGCGCGTCGCCCTGTGGCTCGTGCTGCACGCCCGTCGGGACGCCGACCCCGCCGAGCAGCACCGGCGCCACGAGGCACGCCTGCGCGTGCTCGCGGAGTACGAGCACCGGCGTCTCAACGCCGCGCGCTCGCCCCAGCTGTTCTGAGCCGTCGCGGACCCGAGGTCCGCAGAAGGGATCGCACGACGATCATGATCGACCACACCCTCGCCGACGCGCCGCCGATCAATCCGGCGGATGTCGTCGCCCTGCCGGAGGGGGCGCGGATGTACCCGCTCCCCCTCCCGGCACCGGGTCAGGGCCCCACCGCCCTCGTGCACGCCTACGCCGCGGTGCGCAACCGGAGCTCCTGGGAGACCTCGGGGCGCGGTGACGACCAGTTCACCGCCGAGGAGCTCCTTCCGCTGCTCGACTCCAGCGCGGACATGGTCCGTCGGCAGTGGTGCATCGAGCAGGACGGCGCCCTGATCGGGTGCGCGGTCCTGAACATCCGCCAGGACGGCGGCGCCGACGTCGCGCAGTGGTATCTCGCGCTGCTGCGGGACGTGTGGGGACGCGGCATCGGATCGGCCGCGTACGCCGAGATCGAGCGCGTCGCGCGCGCAGACGGCGTACGGGAGCTCCAGCTGTGGGCCGAGCACGCGGACGTCCACGCGGACGGCGCACGCCTCGAGTCCCCCAGCGGGTTCGGCAGCGTCCCGCAGGACCACGCGACGCGCTTCCTCGCGCGTCACGGGCACACCATCGAGATGATCGACCGGGTCAGCATGCTGACATGGGACGACGCCACGATCCCGCACCTGCGCGGGCTCCTTGCCGACGCTGCGGCGCATGCGGAAGGGTACCGAGTGGTCCACTGGACGCTCCCCACCCCGCCCGAGCGCCGGGACGGCTACGCGTGGATGAAGTCCCGCATGTCGACGGACGCCCCGAGCGGCGACCTCGCCTCGCCCGAGGAGGCCTGGGACGCCGAGCGCGTCGTCCGTCATGACGAGCGGTACGCGGCGCGCGGCCAGTCCGTGCTCGTGACCGCGGCCGAGCATGTCGGCACCGGGGAGCTCTGCGCGTTCAACGAGCTGGCCATCGGCATCGACCGCACGGCCACGACCCATCAGGAAGAGACCCTCGTGCTGTCCTCCCATCGCGGGCATCGCCTCGGCATGCTCGTCAAGTGCGCCGGCCTGCTGGCCTGGCGCGACATCCACCCGCGGTCCCCCTCGGTCGTCACGTACAACGCCGAGGAGAACCGCCCCATGCTCTCGATCAACGAGGCGATCGGCTTCACGGCCATCGCCGCCGAAAGCGCCTGGAAGAAGGTACTGACATGACCATCGACGCGACGACCCCGACGCTCGAGATCGCTCCGCTCGTCGTCCCCTCCTCGATCGACGCGGCCGATGCCGCGGAGTTCCTCGCCTACGCCGAGCTCAACCGGCGGATCTGCGCGCAGGACGCCGGCCGCGCCGAGCTCGCGCCCAGCGCCGCCGAGATGCTCCCGGAGTGGCATGACACCACCGATGTCCTGCCGCTGGGCTTCGTGGCCCGGCGCGACGACGAGATCGTCGGTTTCCTCACGGTCTATCTCGCTCAGGAGGACGGCGCGACCGCGGCGGAGTTCGATCTGCTCGTCGCGCCCGAGCACTGGGACTCCGGCGCCCCGGAGGCGCTGCTGCGGAAGGCCGGTGAGGAGGCCGTGCGCCACGGGCGCACGGCGCTGCAGACCTGGACGCTGCACCGGCCTGACGCCGGCGCGGTCGAGGTGCTGACGCCCCTCACCGGCTGGGGTCGGGTCACCCGCACACCCCTGGCGTCGCTCCTGGAACAGGACGGCTACGCCCTGGAACAGGTCGAGCGCAACAGCGAGTTCGACCTGCGCGCCGACCCGTCGGCGCTCCGGGAGCGGCTCGATAAGGCCCTCGCGTTCGCGGGCAAGGACTACCGGGTGCGGCACTGGACGAGCCCGACACCGCCGGAACTGCGCGAGCGCTACGCGGCGATCCTCTCCCGGCTGTCCACGGACGCCCCGAGCGGCGGGCTGCACGTCGATGAGGAGTCGTGGGATGCGGGCCGGGTCGAACGGCGCGAGGCGCAGTTCGCCGAGGCCGGACAGCTCGTCTCCGTCGTCGCGGTCGAGCACGTGCCGTCGGGCGACCTCGTCGCGTACAACGAGCTGGTGATCGCCGGGGATCGCACGGGCATGACCCACCAGTACGGCACGCTCGTGCACGCCGATCACCGGGGTCACCGGCTGGGGACCATCGTCAAGTGCGAGAACCTGCTGCGCTGGCGGGAGCTCGCTCCGCACTCCCCGACGGTCTCCACCTTCAACGCGGAGGAGAACCGGCCCATGCTCTCGATCAACGAGGCGATCGGCTTCACCGCCGTGTCCTTCGCCGCCGCCTGGCAGAAGCGCCTCGATTCCTGAGATCCGGGCGGGCCGCGGAGCCCCGCCCGGATCTCATCCTCCGGGATGACACGGCGCCCGCCATCTCCCTCTGCGGGCCGACGATCGGCGTCCGCCGGACGACGAGGCTGGAGGCATGAGCACCGCAGTGACCCCTTTCGTCATCCAGGCCCAGGGCCTCGTCAAATCCTTCGGCACGACCAGAGCCCTCGCCGGCGTGGACCTCGGCATCGCCCCCGGCGAGTCGGTCGCGATCATGGGCGCGTCCGGATCGGGAAAGACGACCCTGCTGCACGTCCTCGCGGGCATCACCACCCCCGACGCCGGCCGCGTCGCCTTCCAGCCCCGCGGCGGCGCCGCGGTGGAGGTGAGCGCCCTGGACGAGACGAGCCGGTCGCGGCTGCGCCGGGAACGGTTCGGCTTCGTCTTCCAGCAGGGCCTGCTGATCCCCGAGCTGACCGCGATCGAGAACGTCGCGCTGGCCGCCATGATCAACGGGACCTCGCGCACCGAGGCCACGCAGTACGCCGCCGGGTGGCTCGCCTCCCTGGGACTGGCCGGGATGGAGGACCGCCGCATCGGAGAGCTGTCCGGCGGACAGGCGCAACGCGTGGCCATCGCCCGCGCCCAGGTCACCGGCGCCGAGATCGTGTTCGCCGATGAGCCGACCGGGGCGCTGGACTCCGTCACGTCCGGCGAGGTCATGGACGCCCTGCTGTGGTCGACGACCGGACAGGGGCGCACGCTGGTCGTCGTCACGCACGATCCCCAGGTCGCGGCCCGCTGTGCCCGCACCGTGTCCGTCCGCGACGGCGCGATCGTCTCGCAGGGGGTCGCGGCGTGAACCTCTCCGTGCTCCGCCTGCTGCTGCGGCCGGCTCCCGGCAGCCTCGGCCCCCTCCTCATCCCCGCCGCCGCCTTCGCGATCGTGTCGGCGCTCATCCTCACCGTCGTGGGCGGGGCGCAGGCGTTCTGGCGATGGGACGACGAGTACGCCATGATCTACCAGCTCCTCGCGACCATCGCGCTGGTCCTCCTCGTGGTGCCGCTCGGCACGCTCGGCGGTGCGGCGGCGCGCCTGTCGGCCCGTCGCCGCGACGAGCGGCTGTCCACGCTGCGACTGCTCGGCGTGACGCCGGCCGGCGTCGGCGTCGTCGCCGTCGTCGAGTCCACGATGATCGCCGCCGCGGGCGTCGCGGTGGGCGTCGTCATCTCCTACGCGCTCGTTCCCGCGATCGCCCTGATCCCGTTCCGCGGCGCGCCCCTCGGCACGGACGCGATCCTGCTGTCCCCGCTCGTCGTGGCCGCGATCGGCCTCGGCACGATCCTGCTCGCGACGGTGAGCGCGGTCATCGGGCTGCGTCAGGTGGTGATCTCGCCCCTCGGCGTCCGGACCCGCGCCACCCCGCCCCGCCTGCACTGGATCCGGGCCGTGATCGGCGTGATCGTGATCGCCGGCGGAGTGATCCTCGCCAAGCTCGTCCCGTCTCTCGGAGGCGTGCTCATCATCACCGCGGTGCTCGGCGGGCTCTTCGCGGTCGCACTGGTCGTCCTGAACCTTCTCGGCCCCTGGCTCCTGCAGGTGTCGGCGCGGCGACAGGCCCGGACGGCCCGAACGCCGCACCGGCTGCTGGCGGCGCGGATCGTCCTCGACTCCCCCAAGGCCGCGTGGCGACAGGTCAGCGGGATCGCGATGTCCAGCTTCATGGCCGTGTTCGCCGGAACCGGTGTCGCGCTCATGAACACGATGAGCGCGGACGACGCCTCCGCGCAGGACCTCGCCCTCGTCACCGACATGCGCACGGGGCTCATCATCACCCTCGTCGGCTCCTTCCTCATGGTCGCCGCGTCGGTCGGGGTGACCCAGGCGTCGGACATCCTCGACCAGAGGGAGCTCCACCGCAGCCTGCACTACCTGGGCGTGCCGCTCGACACCGTGGACGCCGCCCGGCGTCGCGCGATCATGTCGCCGCTGCTGTTCACGGCGCTGGGATCGGCGCTGTGCGCGGCCGCGCTGATCTTCCCCCTGCTCGGGATCGCCCTGATCACCGCGCCGGTGTCGCTGCTGACGATCGCGCTCGTCCTCGCCGCCGGCATCGGGCTCGTCTGGGTCAGCACACGCGCCACCCGCCCCCTGCTGTCGCGCTCGTTCGCCGCCTGAGCCGACGAAGCGGAGGGACCGTGCCCGCCTCGGGCGCGGTCCCTCCCTCCCACAGCCGTCGGGGGTGAGGCCCGAACGGCTCCGGCCTCACCCGCGGCTGCGCTCGTACAGCGCGATCCCGGCCGCGACGGACACGTTCAGCGACTCGACCCCCGCCGTCATCGGCACCGCGTACCGCCACCGGGCGAGACCGTCGAGCCGGCGGGAGGCGCCGCGGCGCTCCGCACCCATCAGGATCGCGATCCGACCGGGGATCGCCGCCACGCCGCTGAGCGGCGCGCCCGCGTCGGCGGCGAGGCTCACGAGCGGGATCCGTTCGGCGGCGAGGAATCCCTCCAGACCCGCCGCCGTCGTCCGCAGGACCGGCAGCGAGAACACGAGCCCCCGGCTCGCGCGGATCAGCCGGCGATCGTGCACCGAGGAGAGTCCGCTGTCGACGAGGACGACGCCTGCGACATCGAAGGCGCACGCCGTCCGCACGATCGCGCCGATGTTCCCGGGGATGCGCACGCCGTCCAGGACGAGGACGTCTCCAGGACGCCGGGACAGGCCGGCCCAGGTGGGAGATGCCGGCGCCACGGCCAGGGCGAAGACCGGGACCAGCTTGTCGCTGCCGAAGAGCGCGCGCAGCACGCGGTCGGCGACGACGACGAATGCGGCCGACGGCGCCTGAGCGTGGACCCGGCGCCCGGCCTCCTCGTGGCCCTCCGCCGCGTACACCGTCGCGATGCGCACCCCCGCACGAATCGCCTGCGCGACGTTCTCCTCGTCGTCCACGACGATCGTGCGCGGACGCGGGGAACGAGAACGGAGGACGTCGGCGACGCGCCGGATCGCAGGGTGCCGAGGGTCGCGGACCACGGTCTCGTCCGTGCGGTCCTCGGCGTGCGAAAGAGGGAGAAGCGCGCTGGTCATGCCTCCAGCGTCAGCCCTGACGTTACGTCAGGGTCAAGCAGGGTATCGAGAGGCCACGGGCCGTCATCACCCGGATCACCGGCGCCGCTGGCAGCGGGGGCAGTAGTGCGAGGAGCGGTTCATGAACGCCTCCCGACGGATCGGGCCTCCGCACCGCGGGCACGGCTCTCCCCCGCGCCCGTAGGCGTTCAGCGAGTGCGCGAAGTAGCCGGCCTGGCCGTTCACGTTGACGTACTGGGCGTCGAAGCTCGTGCCGCCCTCCGCCAGCGCCTTGTGGAGCACGGCGCGCACCTCGGCCATCAGGCGCCGTACGGCCGGGGTCGACAAAGCGGAGGCCGAGGTCTCCGGATGGATCCGGGAGGCCCACAGCGACTCGTCCGCGTAGATGTTCCCGACGCCGCTGATGAGGGTCTGGTCCAGCAGCGCGCGCTTGATCGCGCTTCCCCGACGGCGCAGCGCCGCGCGCAGCAGATCGTCGTCGAACGCCGGATCCAGCGGGTCCCGCGCGATGTGGGCGACCTGTGTCGGGACCATCGCGGCGTCGGTCCCCCAGCCGGCGGCCCGGCCGTCCGGCGTGGGCACCAGCGCATCGATCGCGAGGGAGCCGAAGGTCCGCTGATCAGAGAAGACGACGGCGAGCTCCCCGTGCCGCGGATGCTCGACGATCATGCGCACCCGCTCGTGGCGCTCCGGCGCCGCATCCGGCCGTCGCAGCAGGAGCTGGCCGCTCATCCCGAGGTGCCCGACCACGGCGTGCGCCGGGTCGCCGGAGTCGGAGGCGGCGAGCGGCATCCAGAGGAACTTGCCCCGGCGGGCGACGCTCTGGACCTCCGCGCCCTCCAGGCGTCCGACGAAGTCCGCCGCGCCGGGGAGGTGGCGGGTCAGCGCACGCTCGTCCAGGACGTCGACGGAGGAGATGCGCGCACCCGTCATCGCAGGCGCGAGGCCGGCGCGGACGACCTCGACCTCGGGCAGCTCAGGCACGGTCGCTGAGGACGTGCCAGGCGCGCAGCGCCGCGGCCATCTCGGCCGTCTTCTTACTGCTGCCCTCGCCGGTGGTGGTGACGTCTCCGACGACGACCGTCGCGGTGAACCGCCGGTCGTGGTCCGGGCCGTCGGATTCGACCGAGTACTGCGGCGGCGTGGCGCCGAGACGCGCCGCGATCTCCTGCAGGCTGGTCTTGGGATCCATGGCAGCCCCGTACCGCTCCGGGTCCGCGAGCAACGGTTCCGTCAGCCGGAGCACGAGAGCCGTCGCGGCCTCCGCCCCCGCGGACAGGAAGGTCGCGCCGATCACGGCTTCCATCGAGTCCGCGAGGATCGAGTCCTTGTCACGGCCACCGGTCTGCTCCTCGCCGCGGCCGAGCAGGAGATGGTCGCCGAGACCGATCTTCCGCGCGACCTCCGCCAGCGCCACTGTGGAGACCACGCTGGCGCGCCGCTTCGCGAGGGCGCCCTCGTCCAGATCCGGCAGCGTGGTGAACAGCATCACCGTCACGGCCTGTCCCAGGACGGAGTCGCCGAGGAACTCGAGCCGCTCGTTGTGCGGGATCCCGCCGTGCTCGTACGCGTACGACCGGTGGGTGAGCGCCAACTCAAGAAGCTCGGGGTCGATCTCGACCCCGAGCGTCTCGGTGAGAGGTCTCGTCCCCCCAGGGACCTCCGTCACGATCGTTCGAACGCGATCAGACGTCGGCGACCTTGCGGCCCTTGTACTCCAGGAAGAGCTCGGTGCCCTGCGAGTCGGTGACGACCTTGGCCTGGTGCGGGCGGCTGTAGACGACCTTGCCGTTCTCGACGGTCTTGACGAGCGCGGGAGCCTCGGCCTTCCACTGCGCGCGACGCGAGCGGGTGTTGGAACGGGAGACCTTGCGCTTCGGGGGGTTACCGGCCATGACTAGTTACCTTCTGTGTTCTCGGGCGCACGGTCTGCCGCGCTCCCTTGGTCCGTGATCTGCTGGAGCGCGCTCCATCGAGGATCGATGGGAGCCACAGTCTCCGTGCCGGCATTCCTGACCAGCCGCTCACCGGTCTCGGGGTCGAGTCCAGGGCAATCCGGCTGGCACACCGGCTGAAACGGGAGCGATAGAACCACCGCATCCCTGACCAGAGTTTCAAGATCCACGTGGTCGTCTTGAACCTCGAAGTCGTTCGCTTCCTCTCCAGGATAGGCGAAAAGCTCCTGAAACTCGACTTCGACAGGCTCCTCGATCGGATTCAGGCATCGGCTGCACTCGCCGCGGTACCTCGAGTCGACCGTTCCGGAGGCCAGGATGCCCTCGTGCACGGACTCCAAGCGGACGTCGACGCTCACGTCGGTACCGGCCTCGACGGCGACGAGCCCCTCACCCCACTGCTCGGGCAGGGCGACGGTGATCTCGTGCTCGCGCATCTCGCCCGGGCGTCGGACGATGTCGCGGACGGGCAGCACGAACGGTCCGTTCAATCTCGTCTTCACCCCGCAAGTCTACCGGCCGCGCGGCGTCCCGGACCGGGAGCCGACGGCGTGCGGGCCGGGGTCAGAGACCGCGTGCGCCGGTGTCCAGGAACCGCGCGACCGGCGCCGGGACGAACGGCGACACGTCGCCGCCGAGCGCCGCCACCTGACGGACCAGCGAGCTGGAGACCAGCGCGTGCGCCGGGTCCGGCAGCAGGAACACGGTCTCGATGTCGGCGAGGTGGCGGTTCACGATGGCCATGGGCGACTCGTACGCCACGTCGACCTGCGAGCGGATGCCCTTGACGAGCACTCCCGCGCCGACATCGCGCGCGTAGTCCACCAGGAGCCCCATGCTCCAGGAGCCGACGATGACCTGGCCGGCGACCCCCGCCTCCGCGATCGACTCCTCCAGGAGCGAGAGCCGCTGGGCCACCGGCAGCATGGCCTGCTTGTCGGGGTTGTGCACGACGAGCACGTGCAGCTCGTCATACAGCGCGGCGGCTCGACGGATGACGTCGAGGTGCCCCAGAGTGGGCGGATCGAAGGAACCCGGGACGACGGCGATCCGGCTGCTCACTTCGACTCCTTCGTTCGGTCAGTGCACCGCATCCGTCCAGCCTAACGGGGTCGTCACCGGTCGTGACGCGTCCTCGCCCCACGCTCAGTTCTTCGCCAGGGCGGCGCGGTCCTCGTCGCTGAGCCGGCGATCGATCGCCTGTCGCAAGCCGGGATGCTGCTGGAGCCCCGGATCCCCGCTGAGGATCTCCTCCGCGATCTGCCTGGCCCGCACGATCAGCTCCTCGTCCTTGATGACGCGGAGGAGCTTGAGGGACGATCGGGCGCCGGACTGCCGCGCCCCGAGGACGTCGCCCTCGCCGCGGAGCTCCAGGTCGACCTCCGCCAGGGCGAATCCGTCCAGCGTCGCCGCGACCGCCTCGACCCGGTCTCGGGCGGGCGTGCCCTGCTCCGCCTCGGTGACGAGCAGGCACAGCCCCGGAACGCTCCCGCGTCCGACGCGGCCGCGGAGCTGATGCAGCTGCGAGACCCCGAAGCGGTCGGCGTCATGGACGATCATGGTCGAGGCGTTCGGCACGTCGACCCCGACCTCGATCACGGTCGTCGCCACGAGCACGTCGATCTCACCGCGGGCGAACGACCGCATCACGGCGTCCTTCTCCTCGGCCGGCATCCGCCCGTGCAGCCCCGCGAGCCGCAGCCGCCCCACGCGGGGATGCGTCTCCAGGGCGGCGAGGAGCTGCACGACGCCCCAGCGCGGGCCCGTCGGCGCCTCGCCCTCGATCTCGGGCTCGGCCTCCCCTGCTTCGACGGTGTCCTTCTCGGTGTCGATCGCAGCGCACACCGCGAACACCTGTCGCCCCTGAGCGACCTCCTCCGCGGCACGCTCCCAGACGCGGGCGAACCAGCCGGGGTGATCGGCCAGCGGTGCCACGTGCGTCTCGATCCCCGCGCGTCCCTCGGGCATGGTGCGGATGACCGACGTGTCCAGGTCGCCGAAGACCGTCATCGCGACCGTCCGCGGGATCGGGGTGGCGGTGAGGACGAGGGCGTGCGGACTCGCTCCCTTGGCGCGAAGCGCCTCGCGCTGCTCGACCCCGAACCGATGCTGCTCGTCGACCACCACGAGGCCGAGGTCCGCGAACGTCGTCTTCTCCCCGAGGAGCGCATGCGTGCCGACCACGATGAGCGCCTGGCCGGAGGCCACCCGGAGGGCGGCCTTGCGTCGTTCGGGTGCGGACATCTGCCCGGTGAGGAGCGTCGGCATCAGCTGCGGCGCCAGCTCCGGTCCGAGCATCTTGGTGATCGATCGCAGATGCTGGGCGGCGAGGACCTCCGTCGGCGCGATCAGCGCCGACTGACCGCCCGACTCGGCCACCTGGAGCATGGCCCGCAGCGCCACGAGCGTCTTGCCCGACCCGACCTCGCCCTGGATCAGACGGTTCATGGGCGCGCCGCCGACGAGATCCCGCTCGATCACCGCGCCGACCGCCTCCTGGTCGGCGGTGAGAGAGAACGGCAACGCGGCGTCGAAGCGCTCCCGCAGTCCTCCGGGCCGCGCCTCACGCCGCGTGGCCGGCAGGCTCCGGACGACGCCCCGCTGCTCGAGCAGCGCCGTCTGCATCGTGAGCGCCTCGTGCATCCGCAGCGTCCGCAGAGCGGGCTCGATCTCGTCCCGCGTCCGCGGCCGGTGCACCTGCTCCAAGGCCGCCCGGGCGTCGAGCAGGTGCTCCTCCCGCCGCAGGTCCTCCGGCAACGGGTCCGGCACGGGACCGAGCTCGTCCAGGACGACGGCGACCATCTTCTCGATCTGCCACGTCGCCAGAGCCGACGTGGCGGGATACAGGGGGATCGGCCGCGTGACGACCTTGTCCGCCTTGGTGCGCGCCTCGAGCTCGTCGTCGAACAGCTCGTACTGCGGATGGGCGAACTGCGTGACGCCCTTGTAACGGCCCACCTTGCCGGAGAAGACGCCCCGGCGCCCCAGACGCAGCTCCTTCTCCCGCCACTCGAGCTGGCCGCGGTGCTTGCCGAAGAACGTGAGCGACATGCGTCCGATGCCGTCGCCGATCGTGACCTCCATCATCGCGCCTCGGCGGTTGCGCATGTCCCGCACGGACACGCTCATCACCTCGGCCACGATGGTGACGGTCTCCCCCACGGGCAGGTCGAGGATCGGCGTCAGCTCGCCCCGGCTCGCATAGCGCCGCGGATAGTGCGACAGCAGATCGGCGACGGTCTGCATCCCGAACGCCTTCTCCAGCGCCTTGGCGTTGGTCGCGCCGACCGCGGCGTCCAGCCGGGTCTCCAGGGTCACGGGCATGTTCCGAGTCTAGGGTCGCGCACCGACACGGATCCGCGGGCCGGGAGGGAGCGCGTCCGGCCGCGGGCTAGGCTCGCCGGGTGACGAGAATCATCGCGGGAGCCGCAGGCGGCCTGCGTCTGGACGTGCCGGCGAGCGGGACCCGCCCCACCAGCGACCGCGTCCGCGAGTCGCTCTTCGCGGCTCTGGAGTCGGCGGATGCGATCGAGGGGGCCCGAGTGCTCGACCTCTACGCCGGCTCCGGCGCGCTGGGCCTGGAGGCGTTGAGCCGTGGCGCGGCGAGCGCGGATCTCGTCGAGCGCTCCCGCCCGGCTGCGGGCGTCGTGCGCCGGAACGCCCAGCGCGTCGCGAAGGCGCTGGGGAGCGCGCGCAGCGCCCCCGCGCGGGTCCACGAGAGCACGGTCCGCGCCTTCCTCTCTCGCGCCGCGGGACCGTACGACCTCGTGTTCACCGATCCGCCATACGACCTCGACGACACGGTCATGACAGCGGATCTCGTGGCCCTCGCGCCCCTGCTCTCGCCGGAGGCCCTCGTCGTCGTGGAACGCGCCAAGCGCGCCGCCCCTCCGGAGCTCGACGCCGCCGGGCTGGTCCTCGTCCGCGAGCGCGCCTACGGGGACACCCGCGTGTGGTGGGCGGAGCCCGCCTCGGACGACGACGCGGGCGACGCGGACGACGAAACGGGTCAGCCCGACGCGGCGTCCCAGTCGCGGTAGGGGTCCCACCCCGCGACGTCGACCGGTTCGTCGTCGCACGTCACCCGGGCCTCCGCCCGCGCCGGGACCACCCGGCCGATCTCCCGGAATCCGGGAGGCAGGGCACCCGGGGGGAACGTGGCGAGCAGGGCGTGGTCCTCGCCGCCGGCCAGCGCACGGTCCGGAGCCGGTCCGAGCGCGTCGCGTCGGAGCTCCAGGGTGACGCCCGAGGCCTCCGCCATCCGACGAGCGTCCAGGGCCAGCCCGTCCGAGACGTCCATCATCGCCGTCGCTCCGGCCATCGCGGCGACCGGCCCCAGTCCCACCGGCGGCGCCGGTCGCAGCTGGGCGTCCACGAGCTCCCGCTCCCCCGGGCCGAGCGAGGCCCCGTCCACCGGGACCGGTTCGCCGCCGCGCCGGAACCGCTGGAACAGGATGGCGAGCCCGGCTCCGGCCGCCCCCGCCTCGCCGGCGAGCGCGACCGTGTCGCCGACGCGGGCGCCCGCCCGCGTCACCGGTGCCCGCCCGTCGAGATCGCCCAGCGCCGTGACCGCGATCGTCAGCACGTCGGACGTCGTGAGATCGCCCCCGACGACGGCGCACCCCGGGGCCAGCGCAGCGCAGGCGTCGCGCAGGCCGTCGGCCAGGCGCTCCACGAACGACACCGTCATCTCCCGGGGGATCGCGAGGGCCACGAGCAGCGCCGTGGGACGGGCACCCATCGCGGCGACATCGGCGAGGTTCACCGCTGCGGCCTTCCACCCCAGGTCGTAGCCGCTCGACCACGCCAGGCGGAAGTCGGGGCCGTGCACCAGGGTGTCGGTCGTCGCGACCACGGATCCGGACGGAGCGGCGAGCACGGCCGCGTCGTCACCGGGACCGATCAGGGCCAGCTCCGCCGCGGGAGTGCGCGCCAGGATCGCGCGCAGCAGCGCGCCCTCGGAGACGTCGGAGATACGGGGGTCGTCGGGATCCGCGGCGGCGGAGCCTGGGAGGCGGGGCATGGCTCCCACGGTAGCCTGGACTCATGCCCCGCCGACTGCTCGCCGCCCTCCTCACGGTCGTCGGCGGAGCAGCCGTCCTCACCGGGTGCTCCTCCACCGTGCACCTGGAGCCGGCCGAAGCGGCGAACGACCCCGCGTGCGCCGAGGTCTCCGTCCGCCTGCAGAACGTCCCCTCGATCGGCGAGCAGGAACGCCGGTGGACCGACGCACAGGCCACCGCGGCCTGGGGCGTTCCCGGACAGCCGTCGGCCGTGCTCCTCGTCTGCGGCCTGCCGAAGGCGCAGCCCACGAGCGAGCTGCAGTGCGTCACCGCGGAGGGCATCGACTGGCTCGTCGACGTCTCCGAGCGGCCCTGGCTGCGCCTGACCACGTACGGGCGGGAGCCCGCCGTCCAGCTCTACGTCAACACGAAGCCGGACGAGCCGAACAAGGGCCTCAGCGCCAACGACGTCGTGGGCAACAAGAGTCTCGCGGCGGCCATCGGGACCATCCCCGCGGAGAACCGCTGCACGGAGCCGGACGCGCTCCAGGACGACGCCCAGGGCTGAACCTGGGCGGCGGGAGCGCCCCCTCTCCCGCCGACGGTCCGATCAGCGACGCAGGCCCGCGTCGATCAGCTCCGAGATCAGCTCCCGGTACGACAGCCCGCTGGCGATCCAGCACTTGGGGAACATCGAGATCGGGGTGAATCCCGGCATCGTGTTCAGCTCGTTGACGACGATCCCGTTCTCCGCCGTGAGGAACATGTCGACACGGGCGAGGCCGCGCCCGTCGACCGCCTCGAACGCACGCACCCCCGCGGCCTGGATCGCGGCGACCTGGTCGCCGTCCAGCTCGGCAGGGCACACCACGTCGACCCCGTCGCCGCCGAGGTACTTCCCCTCGAAGTCGTAGAAGCCCCGGGAGGTCAGCACGATCTCCCCGGGGACCGAGGCCCGCGGGCCCTCGGCGCCTTCCAGGATCGCGACCTCGATCTCCCGTCCGACGACACCGGTCTCGATGAGGACCTTGTCGTCCTCCGCGAACGCCATCGCCAGGGCGTCGTCGAGATCGGCGGCGTTCTCGACCTTGGAGACGCCGACGCTCGAACCCGCGCGGGCGGGCTTCACGAACACGGGGAGTCCGAGCTCCGCCGCCGAGGCACGGACGTCCTCGGGCGCGGCGTCCCACTCCCGGCGGCGCACCGTGACCCACGGCGCCACGGCGATGCCCGCGGCCTGCAGCGCGACCTTCATGAAGTGCTTGTCCATGCACAGCGCCGAATCGAGCACGCCGCCGCCGGCGTACGGGACCTCGAGCGTGTCGAAGAAGCCCTGCAGGGTCCCGTCCTCGCCGTGCGGGCCGTGCAGCAGAGGCAGCACCACGTCGATCTCGCCGAGGTCGTGCGCCTCGCCGCCGGGACGGATCACCCGCAGCGTGCGGATCCCGCCGGGCTCCGGCCACTGCACGCGGGTGCCGTTGTCGACGACCTCCGGCAGGTGTGCGGCGTCCAGAGGGAACTTGTCCGGGTCGTCGTCCTCCAGGACGAACGCGCCCTCCCGAGTGATCCCGACCGGGATCACGTCGAAGCGATCACGATCGATCGCTCGAAGCACCCCTCCCGCCGTTGCGGAACTGATCGAATGCTCGCTGGAGCGCCCGCCGAAGAGCACCACCACCGCCTGCTTGTCCATTCTGGGTCCTCTCCCCCTGAGGGGTGTCGTCGTCGGTGGTCAGATGCGGGGCGATGTCGCGCGGGTCCATGGTGCCGTCCAGCACCATCTTGACCTGCTCGACGATCGGCATCTCCACGCCGGCGGCGCGGGCCAGCTGCAGCACGGGCGCGACGGAGGCGAGTCCTTCGGCCGTCTGCTGCATCTGCTTGACCACGTCCTGGTAGCCGTATCCCTGGCCGAGCAGGCGCCCGGCGGTGTTGTTGCGGCTGAGCGGCGACTGGCAGGTGGCGATGAGGTCGCCGAGCCCCGCCAGGCCCTGCAGCGTCTCGGGCTGAGCGCCGTTCGCGACGGCGAAGTCGGTCATCTCCACGAGCCCGCGGGTGATGATCGACGCCTTCGTGTTCTCGCCGTACCCCACGCCGTCCACGATCCCGATCGCGACGGCGATGAGGTTCTTGAGGACGCCGCCGAACTCCGTGCCGACGACGTCGGTGTTCACGAAGCTGCGGAAGTACCGGTTGCGCGCTGCCCGCGCGACGATGTCCGCCGTCTCCTGGCTGTTCGAGGCGATCACGGCGGCCGTGGGCTGCTCACGGGCGATCTCCAGCGCGAGGTTCGGCCCGCTCGCCACGGCGATGCGGTCGGGATCGCAGCGCAGCTCCTGCTCGATCACCTGGCTCATCCGCAGGCCGCTGCGCCGCTCGACGCCCTTCATCAGGCTCACCACCGGCGCGTCGGAGCCCGCGAGCAGCGGACGCAGCGCCTTGAGGTTCTCCCGCAGCGACTGGCTCGGCACCGACAGGTACACCTGCTCCGCGCCGTCGAGCGCCGCCGAGAGCTCGTGGGTCGCCGTCATCGATCGCGGCAGGTTGATGCCGGACAGGTACTGCGAGTTGCGCTTGGCCTCGGCGATCTCGTGCGCGAGCTCCGGCCGACGGGCCCACATGGTGACCTGCGCCCCGCCGTCGGCGAGGATCTTGCCGAAGGTGGTCCCCCAGCTCCCCGCGCCGATGACGGTCACACGCGGCCCGGCCACGGGCGCGGGCGTCTGCTTACGAGTCAAGGCGACCTGTCTCCCTCTGACCGTGCTCGGACGGGTTCCAGCGCTGCGCAGGAGCCTTCTCGCCGCGGACCTCTTCGAGGAGCGCCGTGATGGCCGCCATCAGACGGTCGGTGGCCTCGGTGAGCGTGCCGCGTTCCCCCGCGCGCTCGCGCAGGTCGGACAGGTCCACCGGATCTCCGACGACCACCTGCACGCGCTTGCGCGGCGGCCACAGGCTCAGCCCCTTGGCGTAGCGGCCCATGATCTCCTGGGTACCCCACTGCACCATCGGGATCAGCGGGATGTCGCCCGCGAGCGCCAGGCGCACCGCACCGGACTTGCCGCGCATCGGCCAGAGGTCCGGATCGCGGGTGAGCGTGCCCTCGGGGTAGACGATCACGCCGCGCCCGTGCTCCACGAGCTCGGCGGACTGCTTCAGGGTCAGCTTGGCGGCGGACGCGGACGAGCTCCGCGCCACGGGGATCATTCCCGTCTTCCGCAGGGCCCAGCCGAGGACCGGGACGCGGAACAGGCTCTCCTTCGCCATGAACCGCGGCGCGCGACCGAGCCGCCACACCGCGACGGCGACGATCAGCGGATCGAACTCCGAGTAGTGGTTCGGAGCGAGGACGAACGCGCCGTCCTTGGGCAGCTTGTCGCGCCCGCGGAACTCCAGCTTCGCAGCGAACGACACGAAGGGGACGACGAACACCGCCAGCAGCCAGAACAGGCTGGGGCGGGTCTTCTCCCGAGAGGCTCTGCCCATGTCCTTCGAGGCCCTCCGCTCAGCCGACGACGTCGAAGTCGGCCCCCAGGGCGTCCAGCTTGCTGATGAACTTCTCGTAGCCGCGGCTGAGGATGTCCACCCCCGACACGGTGGACTCGCCCGACGCCGTCAGCGCGGCGATCACGTGGCTGTACCCGCCGCGGAGGTCCGGGACGACGATGTCGGCGCCGTGCAGCGGCGTCGGCCCGGTGATGACCGCCGCCTGCTCCAGGGCACGGCGCGCCACCCGGCGAGGCCCGTCCTGCAGCCCGTGGGGGTGCACGACGATGTCGGCGCCCATCTTGACCAGCGCGTCGGTGAAGCCCATGCGGTTCTCGTACACCGTCTCGTGCACGATGGAGCGGCCGTGCGCCTGGGTCAGCGCGACGACGAGCGGCTGCTGCCAGTCCGTCATGAACCCGGGGTGCACGTCGGTCTCCACGACGACGGGGCGCAGCTCGCCCTCGCGGCGGAAGAGGATGCCGTCCTCCTGGACGTCGAACCAGCCGCCGGCCTTGCGGAACACGTTGAGGAACGTGAGCATCTCCTGCTGACGGGCGCCGCCGACGAAGATCTCGCCGTCGGTCGCGAGGGCCGCGGACGCCCAGGACGCGGCCTCGTTGCGGTCGAAGATGGAGCGGTGGTCGTAGCCGCGGAGCGTGGGCACGCCCTCGATGAGGATGACGCGGTTGGGCTCGTAGGAGATGATCGCGCCCATCTTCTGCAGCACGGCGATCAGGTCCATGATCTCCGGCTCGATGGCGGCGTTGCGCAGCTCGGTCGTGCCCTCGGCGCGCACCGCCGTCAGCAGCACCTGCTCCGTGGCGCCGACGCTCGGGTACGGCAGGTGGATGTTCGCGCCGCGCAGCCCGTGCGGCGCGGACAGGCGGATGCCGCTCGGCAGCTTCTCCACGACCGCGCCGAACTTGCGCAGCGCGTCGAGGTGGAAGTCGATCGGCCGGTCGCCGATGCGGCAGCCGCCGAGGTCGGGGATGAACGCCTGGCCGAGACGGTGCAGCAGCGGGCCGCAGAACAGGATCGGGATGCGCGACGCGCCGGCGTGGGCGTCGATCTCCTCCATGTGCGCCGACTCGACCCCGCTCGGGTCGAACGTCAGCGAGCCCGGCTCATCCCCGACCGCCACGCGGACGCCGTGCACCTCCAGCAGCGAGCGGACGACCGCCACGTCGCTGAGGTCCGGCACATCGCGCAGCGTGCTGGGGGTCTCGCCGAGGAGCGTCGCGACCATGGCCTTGGTGGCCAGGTTCTTCGCGCCCTTGACGTCCACGCGACCGCGCAGGGGCCGCCCGCCGCGGATCGCCAGCACGTCACCGGTGAGCGAGGGTACCGAACCGACGGAGGTGGTGTCGTGCAGCGGTGTCGTCATTCCCTGGGCCTCTTCTTCTTCACGCGGAGCGCGGCCGGAGCCGCCGGGGCGGAGGTGCCCCCGGCCCACGCTCCCCGCTCAGCGAACGGGCAGGGTCCGTGGCCGCCACGACTCGCGGCGGGCCTCGAACTGCGCGATCTTGTCTTCGTTGCGCAGGGTGAGCCCGATGTCATCGAGCCCTTCGAGGAGCCGCCATCTAGTGTAATCGTCGATGCCGATGGAGGCCTGGAAGTCGCCGATCACGGCGGTGCGCTCGACGAGGTCGACCGTGATCTCGCGACCGGGCTCCTCGTCGATCAGCGCCCAGATCCGCTCGATGTCGGCCTCGTCGACGGTCGCGGCCAGAAGGCCCTGCTTGCCCGAGTTGCCCCGGAAGATGTCGGCGAACCGGGGGCTCAGGACGACCTTGAAGCCGTAGTCGCGCAGCGCCCAGACCGCATGCTCACGACTGGAGCCGGTGCCGAAATCGGGCCCCGCGACGAGGACGGACGCCTTCGCGAACGGCTCCTGGTTGAGGACGAACTCCGGATCCTGCCGCCAGGCGTGGAACAGGGCGTCGTCGAACCCGGTCTTGGTGACGCGCTTGAGGAACACGGCCGGGATGATCTGGTCGGTGTCGACGTTGGAGCGCTTCAGCGGAGCGGCGACGCCGGTGTGCGTGGTGAACTTCTCCATGATTCAGGCCTCCTGCTCGACCAGGTCGCTCGGGCTGGACAGGGTGCCGCGCACCGCGGTGGCGGCGGCGACGAGCGGCGACACGAGGTGCGTGCGCCCGCCCTTGCCCTGCCTGCCCTCGAAGTTGCGGTTGGAAGTGGAGGCGCAGCGCTCGCCCGGGGCGAGCTGATCGGGGTTCATGCCCAGGCACATCGAGCAGCCGGCGAACCGCCATTCGCCGCCGAACTCCTCGACGATCTTGTCGATCCCTTCGGCCTCGGCCTCCAGGCGGACGCGGGCCGAGCCCGGGACGACCATCACCCGGACGCCCTCGGCCTTCTGCTTGCCCTTGATGATGGACGCGAAGGCCCGCAGGTCCTCGATCCGGCTGTTCGTGCAGGAACCCATGAAGACCGCGTCGACCTTCACGTCCTTCAGCGGCGTCCCGGGCGCCAGGTCCATGTACTCCAGGGCCCGCTCGGCGGCGGCGCGCTCGTTCGGGTCCTCGATCGCGGACGGATCCGGGACGGACGAGGACAGGGAGCTGCCCTGGCCCGGGTTGGTCCCCCAGGTCACGAACGGCTCCAGCGCGTCCGCGTCGATGAAGACCTCCGCGTCGAACTCGGCGCCCTCGTCCGTCGGGAGCGTCCGCCAATAGGCGACGGCGTCGTCCCAGTCCTGCCCCTGCGGGGCATGCGGCTTGCCCTTCACGTACGCGAAGGTCGTCTCGTCCGGAGCCACCATGCCGGCGCGGGCACCCGCCTCGATCGACATGTTGCAGATCGTCATGCGGCCTTCCATCGACAGCGCGCGGATGGCGCTGCCCCGGTACTCCAGGACGTAGCCCTGCCCGCCGCCGGTGCCGATCTTGGCGATCACGGCGAGGATGATGTCCTTCGCCGTGACCCCGGGGCGCAGCGTCCCCTCGACGTTGATCGCCATCGTCTTGAACGGCTTCAGCGGCAGGGTCTGGGTCGCCATGACGTGCTCGACCTCGCTGGTGCCGATCCCGAACGCCATGGCGCCGAACGCGCCGTGCGTCGAGGTGTGCGAGTCGCCGCAGACGACGGTGATGCCGGGCATCGTCAGGCCGAGCTGCGGCCCGACGACGTGCACGATGCCCTGCTCGGCATCGCCCAGCGAGTGCAGGCGCACGCCGAACTCCTCGGCGTTGCGGCGCAGGGTCTCGATCTGCGTGCGGCTGGTGAGGTCGGCGATGGGCTTGTCGATCGCCAGGGTCGGGGTGTTGTGGTCCTCGGTCGCGATCGTGAGGTCGAGGCGCCGGAGCGGCCGCCCCTCCGTGCGCAGCCCGTCGAAGGCCTGCGGGCTCGTGACCTCGTGCACCAGGTGCAGGTCGATGTAGATGAGGTCCGGCTCGCCGTTCTCGCCCTTGACCACGAGGTGGTCGTCCCAGACCTTCTCGGCCAGGGTGCGGGGGCGCGTCGGCGCGGTCGTCGCGTCGTTGGTCATGTGTCGCTGTCTCCTGTTGTCGGCGTATGGCCAGAGCGGACTCCGCGACGAGGATGGCCTAGCTGATCGAGGTCTCGTCGCGGCTGCTAAGGAGAAGCGCCGGCGCCTGCATGCCGGTCAGTTTACACCGGCACGCAGGCGCCTCGGACCGCGGACGTCACTCCGTGACGGCGAGGTCCCGCTTCTCCTGCTTCTTGTCACGCGAGGACGCGATGAGGCTCGCCACGGTCGCCACGGCCATGGAGGCGAAGATCACGCCGAGGGAGACCCAGTTGTTGATGTCCGGCGCCCACTCGATCGGGTGGCCGCCGTTGATGAACGGCAGCTCGTTGTGGTTCATGGCGTGCAGGATCAGCTTGATGCCGATGAAGCCCAGGATGAACGCGACGCCGTAGTGCAGGTAGCGCAGCTTCTCCAGCAGGTCGCCGAGCAGGAAGTAGAGCTGGCGCAGACCCATCAGCGCGAACAGGTTCGCGGTGAAGACGAGGAACGGGTTCTGCGTGACGCCGTAGATCGCGGGGATCGAGTCGACCGCGAACATCAGATCGGTCACACCGATGGAGACGAACACGATGAGCATCGGGGTGAACATCTTCTTGCCGTCCACGACCGTGCGGAGCTTGGCCCCGTCGTAGTTGTCGCTGATGTCGATCCCGCGGCGGAGCATCCGGATGATGAAGTTCTCCGTCTGCTCGTCGTCCTCGTGCTTCTCCGGCATCGCCTGGCGGATGGCCGTGAAGATGAGGAACGCCCCGAAGAGATAGAAGATCGGGCTCAGGTGCTCGACCGCCGCGCCGACGATGAGGATGAAGATCGCCCGCAGCACCAGGGCGATGATGATCCCCACCATCAGCACCTCCTGCTGATAGCGCCGAGGCACCGAGAACTGCGTCATGATCAGCACGAAGACGAACAGGTTGTCGATGGAGAGGCTGTACTCCATCGCCCACCCGGTGAGGAAGTCGACCGAGTCCTTGGTGTCCCCCATGAGGAACAGGAGCCCGGCGAAGATCAGCGCGAGGGTGACGTAGAAGGTGACCCAGAGGGCCGATTCCTTCGTGGAAGGGATATGGGGCCGCTTCAGGATGAGCAGCAGGTCTCCGACGAGGATCAGCGTCAGCACGATCAGCGACGTGACCTCGAACCAGACAGGGATGTCCACGGGCGCGATGCACCTTTCGAAAGGGTCGGTCAAGAGCCGAAAGTCTCTCCCCCGCACCGGAGTGCGTCGCGCGTCCGGAGCAGCGATGACGATGCTCGTGATGACGACCGCGCGGAAGCGGGATACTCCCTCTCGCCTGAACATCGTACCGGACCGAGCGTCGTGCACCGGCCGCCGCTCGTGGTGAAATGGTCGGCGTGACAGAGACGCCGAACGCCGAAGCGCCGCTCGAGACCACAGACCGCAACCCCTGGGCGCGCGCCATCGCCTCGCTCATCTTCGTCAGCAGATGGCTCCAGGCGCCGCTGTACCTCGGGCTGATCGTCGCGCAGGCGGTCTACGTCGTGGTGTTCATGATCGAGCTGTGGCACCTCGTCGAGAAGGTGTTCGCCGGCAAGGAGCTCGTCGAGTCCGAGATCATGCTGGCCGTCCTCGGCCTCATTGACGTGGTCATGATCGCGAACCTACTCATCATGGTGATCATCGGCGGCTACGAGACCTTCGTCTCGCGGATCCACGTGGACGGCCACCCGGATCAGCCCGAGTGGCTCTCCCACGTCAACGCGAACGTGCTGAAGGTCAAGCTCGCGATGGCCATCATCGGCATCTCGTCGATCCACCTGCTGAAGACCTTCATCGAGGTGGGCGGGATGACCGAGAACGGCACCGTCCACAGCGGGGACAAGTACACCCCCGTCGGCGTGCTGTGGCAGGTCGTCATCCACATGGTGTTCATCGTCTCCGCGCTCGCGCTCGCCTGGATCGACCGGATGTCGTCCCACACCGCTGCCAAGCCGGCCGCCCCCGCGGCGCACTGAGCCGGACACGATCCGGCACCGATCCGCACCGGTCCCGATCCGGATCTGAGACGATTCCCGCACACGCGACACTTCCCGGTGAGAGACACCGAACGGAGCGGGAATGACAGAGGCGACGGACGACCAGGCACTGGTCGCGCGAGCGGCCGAAGGTAGCGAGCACGCGTTCCGCGCGCTGTATCGCGCCTACGTGCGGCCGGTGTACTGGATCGCCCACGGCATCCTCGGATCCCCGGCGGATGCCGAGGACGTGGTCCAGGAGACGTTCGTCGTCGCGTGGCGCAAGCTCCCGGGACTCGTCCTCGCCGGCGACTCCGTGCTGCCCTGGCTCGCCACGATCTGCCGGTTCCAGGCGGCCAACCGTCTGCGCCGGCGGATCCGAGACGAGTCCCGGACGCAGGACGGCCTGGACGAGACCCTGCCCGCGACCGTGGACGTGGAGCAGCAGGTCATCAGCGCCGAGCTGGCGGATCGGATCACCCGCGAGCTCGCGGGGATGAGCGAGCTCGACCGCGAGATCTTCCGCCTCTGCGCCGCCGAGGGCTATGCCTACCAGGCCGCCGCCGACGAGCTCGGGGTCGGCCACGCCGTCGTCCGCAACCGTCTCTCCCGCGTGCGCACCCGCCTGCGCGGAGCCGTGACCGGAACGGAACCCGCATGAACGCCCAGACCCCCGACATCACCCTTCCCGACCTCCCGGACGACAGCGTCGCGCGCATCGAGGAGGCGGTGTTCGAGCGGATCGCCGACGAGCGGACCGCGGACCGGAAGAAGGCCGAACGCTCCCAATCCCGCCGTCGCCGAGGCTGGCTCACCGCCGGGGGGATCGCTGCGGCCTTCGTGGTCGGCGTGATGGTCACCCCCGCCGTCGTGAACGGTCTCGGCGGCGCGTCGGGCTCGTTCGCGACCTCGGTGGCCGAGGACTCCGGCGGCGCGCCCGCGCCGGAGAGCGCCGGCGGCGGGGTCACCTACGACACCGAAGCACAGAGCGACGCCGGCTCGGCCGTCAAGGGCGCGGATCCCGGTGCGCCCGCCGAGCGCGAGATCATCCAGACGGGATCCGCCACGGTCCGGGTGGACGACATCCGCGCGGCCGCCGAGACCCTCTCGACCCTCGCCGAGAAGCACGGCGGGTTCGTCGAGAGCCAGGACATCGGCGCGGGCGGCGACCCGGCCGCCGACGGCGACCGGGCGGCGCCGAGCGAACCGGCCCTTCCCCGCGGCGACGACTACGGCTGGCTCACCGTGCGCGTGCCCGCGGCGGACCTCGCCGCCCTGATGGACGAGCTGGGATCCCTCGGCGAGGTGACCGCCACGTCCGTCGGCAAGAGCGATGTGACCGCCGTCGCCGTGGACCTTCGCGCCCGGATCGATTCCTCGCGGGCGTCCGTGCAGCGCCTCACCGAGCTCATGGCGCAGGCGGGTTCCGTCGCCGACCTGCTGGCCGCCGAGACCGCTCTCACCGACCGCCAGGCGCAACTGGAGGGATACGAGCAGCAGCTCAAGGATCTCGAGACGCAGGTCGACATGTCCACGCTGTCCGTCTCGCTCACCCGGACGGCGGATCCCGTGAAGGCGGACCCGGCCGGATTCGGCGACGGACTCGCCGCGGGCTGGACCGGGCTCATCGCCACCCTCAACGGTCTCGTGGTCGCCCTCGGGTTCCTGCTGCCGTGGCTGGTGATCGCCGGAGCCGCCGCCCTCGTCGTCTGGGGAGTGATCCGCCTCCGCCGGCGTCGTCACCCGGCCCGCGCGGAGACGGTCGACCGCGCCTGATCCGACGCGACGCCCGCCGATCCCCGATCGGCGGGCGTCGTCGTGCGGTCAGCTCACGGCGCGGCGGACCAGGTCCGTGACCCGCTCCTCGACCTCCGGCGTCCACGAGCGCACCGCGAACCCGACCGGCCACATGTCGCCGTCGTCGAGCGCGGCGCGATCCTCGAACCCGATCGTCGCGTAGCGGGTGTTGAACTTCTTCGCGGGCGAGAGGAAGACGACGATCTTGCCCTCGCCGTTGGCGAACCCAGGCATCCCGTAGTAGGTCTTCGGCACGAGATCGGGCGCCACGGAGGAGACCACCCGGTACAGACCGTCGCCGAGCACCCTGTCCTCGGGCTCCAGGGCGTCGATGGCCTCCTTCACCGCCTTCTCGCCCGCGGCACGGTTCTTCCCCGCCTTCTCCTGCTCGCGCAGCTCCTTCGCGCGCTGCTTGACCGCCTCGCGCTCCTCCTTGCTCAGCCCCGCAGAAGCCTCGTCCTTGGCCATGTCTCCTCCGTCATCATCGTGTCCGTGGCCCGGGCGCTCCCGCCCGGTACGGATCCGAGGCTACGCGGATCCCCACGGCGTCACTTCTCGGTTCCTGATCGATCTCCCCGGATCCTGAACGCGTGGGTGAGAATGCGCCTGTTCCCTGATTTTCCGGGGTATACAAGAACTCTTGTCGAATTCGGATCCCCGCCCTACCGTGGTCGGCGTGGAACAGATCTCCGTCATCACCGCCGTGCACCACCCGCTCCGGCGACGCATCGTCGACCACCTCGTGCTCCACGACACGGCGCAGGTCACCGTGCTGGCACGGCGCCTCGACGCACAGGTCGGCAGCATCAGCCACCACCTGAGGATGCTGGAACGCGCCGGGGTCGTGGAGCGCGCAGAGGCGCCCGACGGCGACCGGCGTGCCAGCTGGTGGCGCCTGGCCCGACGCGGCTTCACCTGGTCCGCCGACGATTTCGCCGACTCCCCCGCCGACGCGCTCCTGGCCCGAGAGGCCGAACGGCAGAACATCCGCGCGCAGATCGAGCGACTGCAGCGCGCTCGGCGACGACCGTCGGCCGAGACCCCCGGCTACGACGCCTTCAGCACGGACACCCTCGCATGGGCGACCCCGGGCGAACTGGCGGCCCTCGGAGACCGCATCAACGCGGTGGTCCGCGACTGGGCACACGACATCGACCGAGGAGACGGCAGGGAGCGCATCCCGGTCTTCTTCTTCGCACACGGATTCCCCACGGAGGGCTGAGATGACGACCGCACCCCAGCCGCGCCTTCTGCGCGAGCCGCCGCCCTTCCGAAGGGACCGCATGGTCCAGTCGTGGCTGGTCGTCAAAGCGCTCTCCGACGCCGGTGACGCCGTGTGGACCATCGCGGTGGCCTGGACGGCCGTGCAGATCGCCTCACCGGCCGTCGCCGGGCTCGTCATCGCCGCCGGGACGGTGCCGCGCGCGGTGATCCTTATCCTGGGCGGGGCCGTCGCGGACCGGGCGGACGCCCGGCGGATGATGCTGCTGTTCAACGGGATCCGCGTGGCCGTGCTGGTCGGAGCGGCGCTCTGGGCGTTGTCCTCCGCGCCGACGGTCGGGCTGCTCCTCGTCGCGACGGTGGCGTTCGGGATCTGCGACGCCTTCTACGAGCCCGCCGCGGGGACCATGCCGCGCCGGCTCGTCCGGACCGCCGACCTGCCCGCCTATTCGGCGCTCAGCCAGACGCTGGGCCGCCTGGGAACGATGGCCGGCGCCGCCGTCGGGGGCCTCCTCGTCGCCCTGTTCGGGATCGGCGGGAGCGCAGCGATCGACGCGGTGACGTTCACCGTCGTGATCGCCTTCCTCGCCCTCTGGCTGCGTGCGCGCTTCGCGCTGCCGCGGTCCTCGGACGGAGAGTCGGTGCTGCGCGGGGTCGCCCGCGGCTTCGGCCATCTCCGGCGCGAGCCCGCCACGCGCACGCTCGTCCTGTCGTTGTCCGGGCTCAACCTCGCCGTCGGCCCCGCCCTCGCCATCGGCCTCGCCCTCCAGGCGCATGCCCACGGCTGGGGCGCCGGAGCCGTGGGGCTCTTCGAGGCGCTCGTCGGCGGCGGTGCGCTGGCCGGTGCGCTCGCCGTGGTGCGATTCCGTCCCCGCCGCGAGGCGGTCGCCGCGTTCCGCGCCCTCATCGCGCAGGGGGCGGCGATCGCGGTCCTCGGGATCGGCTCCCCGGTCGCGATCGGCGCGGCGTGTCTCGTGATCGGACTCACCGCGGGGTACGCGTCCGTCCTGCTGGGCGCGACGTTCGCGGCGACCGTCGCGCCGGACTATCTCGGTCGCATGTCGTCGGTGACCCGACTCGGCGACGACGTCCTCATGCCCGTCGCGATGGCCGGCTTCGGCGCTCTCGCGTCCGCCCTCCCCCTCTGGATGCCGTTCGCCCTCTACGGTGCGTCACTCGCGCTGATCATGGTCCTCCCGCTGCGCACCCCCGCGCTGCGGGCCATCGCGCTGCGGGAGGAGAGCCGCGCCGAGGCCGCGGCGGACGCTGTTGAGGACCGACCAAGCGCTCGATAGAGTGCGCGGATGAGGATCACCGACGTCGAGGACCGGCTCTCGCTGCGCGATCTCGTCGAGAGCTACGCGCGCTGCGCGGACGAGCGGGCGGGCGCGGAGCTCGCCGCCCTGTTCCTCCCGGACGGCGTCCTGCGCGCTCCGGATGGGACGCACACCGGACGGGCCGAGATCGCCACCGCCATCGCGCGCTTGGACCGCTTCGTCGAGACGTTCCACTTCCTCGGGAACCACCGCTCCGTCCTCCTCGGCGACGAGGCGACCGGGGAGACCTCCTGCACCGCGCACCATCTCCTGTCGAACGAGGACGGGCATGTCGACCTCACGCTGCTCATCCGCTATCACGATCGCTTCCGCCGGACAGCACAGGGATGGCGATTCGCCGAGCGCGAGATCCGCGTCGCGTGGAGCGAGCGGCACCCCGTACGCCGCTAGCGGCCCGGGCCGAGAGCGTCTTCACCCCTAGGGGTGAAGACAGGCAGCCCGCTCCCCCGTACCGTGGGGACCATGTCACCAGGGGGTTCCTCGCGCCGCTCGGACGAACCGTCGGCCGATCCGGATGCGACCGCGCTCCGCGTCGCCCTGGTGAACGACTACGAGGTGGTCGCGCACGGTCTCGCCGGGATGATGCGCGCCTATCAGGACGTGATCCAGGTCGTCGAGCTGGATCTGAACACACCCGTGGCGGACGAGGTCGACATCGCCCTGTACGACACGTTCGCATCCACGCAGGGTGACCGCGAGGACGTCCACGAGCTGTCCGCGAACCCGCGAGTCGGCCGCGTGGTGGTGTACTCGTGGGTCCTCGACGAATCCGTGATCCGCGCCGCCATCACCAACGGCGCGGGAGGCTACGTCTCCAAGGGCGTCACCGCGGCACAACTCGTCACCGCGTTGCGGGAGATCCATGCAGGGCGATCACAGGTCTGGGTCGACGGACGGAGCGCACCCGCTCCCACGGGCGGGGACTGGCCCGGCCGGGAGGAGGGCCTCACCGCTCGCGAGTCCGAGATCCTCGCGCTCATCACGCAGGGCTTCTCCAACGCCGACATCGCCGAGCGCACCCGCCTCTCGATCAACTCCGTGAAGACCTTCATCCGGTCCGCGTACCGTCGGATCGGCGCGCGCTCGCGTACCGAGGCAGTGCTGTGGGGCGTCGAACACGGCTTCCGACCGGACCGTCGCCGCGTGCGCGAGCCCGAGCTCCCCGCTCCCGCGGAAGAGTCCCGCGGACAGGTGTAGGACGGCGTGGGACGCATTCACTATGGCGGGACCTCCTCCCCGATCCACGTCGAGGACCGGACTCTCGCCCACCTCACTCTCGTGATGACGACGAAGCTGCGCCGTGGTGAGAGCTTCACCGTCTCCTGGCCGCACTGCGACGACGAGCCGACCGGACGCAGTTCGATCTGGATCCACCCCGCCATCGCACTGCGGTTCGACTTCGACGGGTCCGAACCGCCGACGCTGAATCGGCAGTACCTCATGGAGCTCGCGAGGTCGGCGAGCTCGACGGAGGGCATCCGCCTCACCGCCGAGGACATGGGGCGCCGAGGATGATCCGCCGGTTCCGTCCGAGCTTCCCCGCCCCCGCACCGGTCAGCTCGGGGCGGGGAACGACGAAGGCCCCCGGCAATGCCGGGGGCCTTCGCTCTTCGGTGACCCCAGCGGGATTCGAACCCGCGTTACCGCCGTGAGAGGGCGGCGTACTAGGCCGCTATACGATGGGGCCGTTTCCGCGAGGCTTTCCGTCTCGCGACAACCGTTCAAGTATGACATGACGCTGTGCGCTCGCAAAATCGACGGCGGGCGATCGCGGATCCCGGGAGTGTCGAACGGTCGTTTGCCTCCGGCGCCGGAGGGGAGTTGACTCGTCCCATGCGCGTCACCAAGCACGAACACGCCACCGTCCGGATCGACGACCACGGCGAGACCCTGATCCTCGACCCCGGGATGTTCACCCTCCCCCTGGCCGATCTCGATCACCTCGTCGCGGTCGTCATCACCCACGAGCACCCGGACCACGTCGATCCGGCGCAGCTCGAGCGGATCCTCCGCGACGCCCCGGGAACGCCGGTCTACGCCCCCGCCGCCGTCGCTCGGTCGATCGACCCGATTCCGGTCAACGTGGTCGAGCCCGGGGACACGGTCGCCGTCGGGTCGTTCACGCTCCGCTTCTTCGGCGGGACGCACGAGGTCATCCACTCCTCGATCCCGCTCGTCGAGAACGTCGGGGTGCTGGTGAACGACGAGTTCTACTACCCCGGCGACTCCTACGCCGTCCCGGAGGGGGTCGAGGTCGGGATCCTGGCCGCTCCGCTCGGCGCCCCCTGGCTGCGCGTGAGCGACGCGATCGACTTCGTGCTCGCCGTGAAGCCGCGGCGCGCCTTCGGCACCCACGACATGACGCTGTCCGTCATCGGCAAGAACATGCACCGTCAACGTCTGCAGTGGGCGACGGAGCAGGGCGGCGGCGAGTTCCTCGCCCTGGAGCCCGGCGACGCGCTCGATGGCTGAGCCGCCGCGCTCCCCCTCCGTCGCTCCTCCCCCGTTCCTGCCCGCGCCGACCGCACGGCTCCGCTTCCGCCCGATGGGCCCCTCGGACCTCGACGACATGGCCCGGCTGCTCGGCGACCCGGAGGTCATGGCGTACTATCCCGCGCCGCGGACCCGTGCCGAGAGCGCGGCGTGGATCGCGAACCAGCAGCGCCGCTACGACGAGGACGGGCACGGGCTCTGGGTCGTGGAGACCCTCGACGGCGACTTCGTCGGCGACTGCGGCATCACCTGGCAGACCTACAACGGCATCCGGGTGCGCGAAGTGGGCTACCACGTGCGCCCGGAGCTCCAGGGCGTGGGGTACGCCACCGAGGCCGCGCAGGCGTGCGTGGACCTCGTCCGCCTCCACTTCGCGCCCACGCTGCTGACGGCCATCATCCATCCCGAGAACGCCGCGTCCCGTCGGGTCGCGGAGAAGCTCGGGATGACGCACATCGCCGACGACCACGCACACCCGTGGATCGTCCGGACCGTCATGGGAATGACCCTCGAGCGGAACGCCGAAACCCCCTCTGCCGACCGAGACCCCCTCTGAAACACGTATTTCAGAGGGGGTCTCGGCGCGGCGAGGGGGGGTTTCGACGCCGGGGGCTCCGGTGGGGCTCGGGGGCGTTACTGGGCGGCGCGAACGCGGAGGTCGCGGGCCAGGTGGTCGCGCTGCTCGATCACGATCCGCCGCAGCGCCGCTGGAGCATCGGCGTTGGCCGCGAGCCAGGCGTCGACGGCCTCCGTCGACGCCGCCGCGGGAAACAGCCCGATCACCAGCCGCTGGGCGATCTCGATGCTCCGCTGCTCCCACGCGTCGCGGATCCGCGCGAAGTAGTCGGCGTCGTGCGCCTCGATCAGATCCCGGCGCGCGCCCGCCCGCACGCCGCGGATCGTGGCGTCGAGGTGGTCGTTGCTGAGGCTCTGATCCGTCCACGCCGCCTTCCACGCCTCGGCACGCACGCCCGCCGTCGGGAAGGAACGGCGCGCGGCGAGCGCTGCGGTACGCCCGCTCGCCGTATCGTCGCGGCGCAGCTCGGCGGCGACCGCCGACTCGTCCGCGTGGCCGGTCGCCGCGAGCGCGACCACGAGCTCCCAGCGGAGATCCGGATCGAGGGGAAGCCCCGCCGGCGCCTTCCCGTCGAGGAGCGCGCGCACCTCTGCGTGACGGGCATCGTCGACGGCCGCGGCCGAGGCGAACGCCCAGGCCCAGGCCAGCTGCGCATCGCTGCCGGGGTCGGCGTCCCCGAGCGCCGCCCAGCACGTCTCCAGCCACTCACGACGGGCATCCGCCCGACCGGCCTCCGGTGTGTAATGACCGACCGCGAAGGCGGCGTTGAGCAGCACGCCGTTACGCAGCGCGCTGTCGCTCTCCCGGGGAGCATGGTCTCGCACGATACCCAGGTAACGCGCGACGGGCAGCTCGCCGTCACGGGTCGCGTTCCACAGCGCCGACCAGACCAGCGCCCGCGCCAGCGGGTCCTCCAGGGTCGACAGACCCTCCTCCACGGTGGCGAGGGAGCGCTCGTCGAGGCGGACCTTCGCGTAGGTCAGGTCCCCGTCGTTCAGGAGGGTCAGGTCGGCGGCCGGCAGATCCACCGGCGTCCGCTCCTGCGCGATGTCCGCGGGCACGCGCTCCCGCAGGGTCAGCGCGCCGTCGACCCGGTCGTAGAGACCGATCTGCAGCCGGTGCGGGCGGGGCGCCGACTGCACGACCTCCGCCGATCCCGACGACGAGCGCTCCAGCCACAGAGTCGTGACGCCGGTGGTCTCCAGCCACGCCTGCGACCACGTCCTGACATCCCGGCCGGAGGCGTCGGCGAGCTCGACGAGCAGGTCCTCCAGCGTCGTGCTGCCGAACGCGTGCCGGGCGAAGTACCGGCGGGCGCCCTCGAAGAAGGCCTCTTCGCCCACGAACGCGACGAGCTGCTTGAGCACCGCCGCGCCCTTGGCGTAGGTGATCCCGTCGAAGTTCAGCTTCGCCGCCTCCAGGTCGGGGATGTCCGCGACGACCGGATGCGTCGTCGGCAGCTGGTCCTGCGTGTAGGCCCAGGCCTTCCGACGGTTCGCGAAAACGACCCAGGCGTCGGTGAACGCGGTCGCGGCCACCGACGCGTGGGAGCCCATGTAGTCCGCGAACGACTCCTTCAGCCAGAGATCGTCCCACCAGCGCATGGTGACGAGGTCGCCGAACCACATGTGCGCCATCTCGTGCAGGATCGTGTTCGCGCGCGCCTGATGCTGGGCGCGCGTCGCGGCGCCGCGGAACACGTACGCCTCTGTGAACGTCACGAGCCCCGGGTTCTCCATGGCCCCGAGGTTGTACTCCGGGACGAAGATCTGGTCGTACTTCCCCCACGGGTAGTCGTAGCCGAACGCCTCGGTGAAGAAGTCCAGGCCCTGGCGGGTGATCGTCACGATCTCGTCCGCGTCGAGGTGCTCCGCGAGCGAGGCACGGCACAGCACGCCCAGGGCGACGGACTGCCCGCCGTGATCCCAGGCGGCGTCGATCCGGTGGTAAGGACCGGCCGCGACCGCCGTGATGTAGCTGGAGATGGGCAGCGTCGGTGCGAACTCCACCGTCTGGACCCCGTGGTCGGCCGACGTGCCGACCGCGCTCTGGTTCGACAGCACCTGCCACCCCTCCGGGGCGCGGACCACGAAGGTGTAGGAGGCCTTCATGTCCGGCTGCTCGAAGCAGGCCATCACCCGCCGGGAGTCGGCCGGTTCGTACTGCGTGTAGAGGTAGGTGTGACCGTCGACCGGGTCCGAGAAGCGGTGGAGCCCCTCCCCGGACCTGCTGTAGGCGCCCGTCGCCTCGACGGTCACGACGTTGTGCGGCGCCAGACCCGACACCGTGATCCGCGCGCCGTCGTAGCGCACCTCCTGGTCGACGCCGTTCAGCGTCACCCGGCTCACTCCCTCGCCGATGAAGTCGATCCACGTCTCCGGCGCCGTCGCATCGAACTCGAGCGTCGTGATCGTCGGGAATCCGGAACGGGACGGATCCGGGGCTCCGCTCAGGTCCAGCTCGACGCGGACGCGCTGGAGGCCGATGGCCGCGGATCGCGCGGCGGTCTCTTCCCGGGTGAGGTTCGCAGAGGTCATCCCTCCATCGTTCCACGAGGCGCGCGACCGTCCGGCCGCGCGGCCGCCGCCCTCACTGCGACGCCGGTACCGGGACCGCCTGCCGACCTTCTCGTGCGCCGTCGCGTTCCGCGCCGGCCTCGCGGCCGCCGACGGGGGCACCCGCGCCGGTGCAGGCCGCCGTGGCCTGGCGCAGGGCCGTGTCCAGATCCGCGAGGAGGTCGTCGACGTCCTCGAGCCCGATCGACAGGCGCAGCACATCGGCACCCGGGCGAGCCTCGGGGGCGACCGGGCGGTGCGTGAGGGCGGCCGGATGCTGGATCAGCGAGTCCACGCCGCCCAGGGACACCGCGTGCGTGAAGAGACGGACCGCTCCGGTCACCGCGGAGGCGGCGGCGTAGCCGCCGTGGAGCCGGATCGCGATCATCGCCCCCGGCCCGCGCATCTGGGTCCCCACGAGACCACGGCGCTCGTCCCGCCCCGGGTAGCGGACCTCGGCGACCTCGGGGCGCTCGGCCAGCCAGTCGGCGACGCGCTGGGCGGAGGCCTGCTGCGTCCGCATGCGGATCGGCAGCGTGGCGAGCCCGCGATGGAGCAGATACGCGCCGAGCGGATGCAGCAGGGCGCCGGTGATCGCACGGACGCGGCGCAGGGCCTCGGCGGTCTCCTCGGAGCACGCGATCACGCCCGCGATGACGTCCCCGTGACCGCCGATGTACTTCGTGGCGCTGTGCAGCGACATCGCCGCCCCGAGCGCGACGGGGTTCTGCAGCATCGGGGTCGCGAAGGTGTTGTCCACGAGCACCGGGATCCCGTCCGCCTGGGCGACGACGCCCGCGATGTCCACGAGGTCCAGCGTCGGGTTGCCCGGGCTCTCCAGCACGATCAGCCCGGTGTCCGGACGCCGCGCGTGCGAGACCTCGTCCTCGGCGCAGAACGTGACCTCCGCGCCGAGCAGCCCGGAGTCCAGCAGGTGGTCCGTCCCTCCGTACAGCGGGCGGACGGCCACCACGTGGCTCTTGTCGCGAGCGGTGGTGTGCGCGAGGATCGCCGCGGTCATCGCGGCCATCCCCGAGCTGAACGCGACGGCGGCCTGCGCCCCCTCCAGCTCCGCCAGCGCCTCCTCGAACCGTGCGACCGTGGGATTCCACAGTCGCGCGTAGACGTTGCCGCCCTCCGGCAGCGGGTGCCCGCCGTTGGCCATCGACTCGTACGAGTCGCCGCCGTGCAGGATGTCGGGCAGCGGGTTCGTGGACGACAGGTCGATGGGGACCGCGTGCACGCCGAGGGCGGTCAGGTCATCACGGCCGGCGTGCACGGCGCGGGTGTCGAAGTGCGAATCCGTCTTCCTCATCCCTCCACCCTGATTGCTGACGCACGTCAGGGCCAGATGCCTTGTCCACACCGCAAGAATCCGGGATGATCTTGGAGAACGACCAATACCGGTGATGGGAGGAGCTCGCGCCTTGCACGACGGACAACACCCCTCTTCCTCGGCTCGTGCCCCGCTGGACGACGTCGACCTGCGCCTGCTCGGCGCCTACGTCGAGCACCCCGACTCCACGGTGAAGGCGCTCGCCGCCGGTCTCGGCATGGCCGAGTCGACCTGCGCCTATCGGCTCCGCCTGCTCCGGGAACGCGGCGTGATCACGGGGACCGCCGTGCTCGTGGACATGACGAGACTCGGCCGCCCCGTCCAGGCGGTGATCCGGGTGCGGCTCGCCAACCACAGCAAGTCCGGGGTGGAGGACCTGTTCCGCGCGCTCCAACGCACGAGCGGCGTCCTCCAGGTGTTCCACATCGCCGGCGCGGACGACTTCCTCGTGCACGTGGCCGTCTCCGACGCCGCCGCGCTGCGGGACATCGTGCTCGAGCACATCACGGTCCACGACGTCGTGCGGGCCACCGAGACCCAGTTGGTCTTCGAGCGGCGCGAGGGCGTCGGCGTGCTGGGCTGACGCCCCGCCCGTCACCGGGTCCCGGTCTCCTCCGCTACGGTGCCGCGCGACGCGACCGCTCCGTTCGCCTCGGCGGGCAGCCGCCGTTCCAGCGCCAGCGCGAGGACGGCGATCGCCGCGCATCCGAGGATCATCACGGCCACGAAGCCGAGATCCCACCCGCGCCCGAGCAGCACGCCCGCCGCGACCGGCCCGGCGATCGCGCCGCCCTGGAACGCCGCTGAGTTGATCGCGTTGTAGCGCCCGCGGTTGCGGTCGGAGGCCAGGTCGTTGTAGACCGCGGGCACCGTGGGCTGGAGCATCGTCTCGCCGAACGCGAACACTCCCATGTACGCCAGCACGCCGATGGCGGCGACGAGCGATCCGGGAAGCAGTCCCGAGGCGCCCAGCAGCACCCAGGACACGGCCCAGGTGAGCGCCATGACCTGCATCACCCGGGTTCGCCGATGCCCGCGGATCAGCCGGAGGACCGCGAACTGCAGCAGGACGATCACCGCCGTGTTGACGGCGAACGACAGCCCGACCACCTGCGTCGACACCCCGGCGACCTGACGCGCGAACGCCGGGAACCCGGCCTCCATCTGCCCGTACCCGATGAAGACCGACAGGAACGTGAGGAGGGTCACCCAGAGCACCGCCGGACGGCGAAGGATCCGCCGGTACCCCTCCACCGGCGCCGCCCCCTCTCCCTCGGGGCCGTGCGCGGTCCGCACATGGCGGAGCGGGCCGAGCAGCAGCGCCATCGGGATGAGGCTCGTGGCGGCGTCGACGAGGAAGATCGCGGTGAAGGTCTCCGGGCGCTGCACGTCGACGAAGAACCCGCCGACGATCCCGCCGACGCCGATGCCCAGGTTCACCAGGGCGAAGTTCACGCCGAAGTACTGCTGGCGCACCTCGCCGTCGACGATCGACGCGATCAGCGCGTTGAATCCCGGCCAGGAGACCCCGAAGTTCACGCCGATGAGCACGAGCGCGAGCGCGGCGGTGACGGGATGCGTCGCGACGGCGAGCAGCGCGCACCCGGCGATCATCGCCACGAGCCCGACGAGGAGCACGCGCCGCGCGCCGTACCGGTCGATGAGCGTGCCCCCCGGGACCGGTCACGACGAGCCCGGTGACCGCGATGACGCTCATGAGCGCCCCCGACAGCCCGAGGTCGAACCCCCGCACCTCGTGCAGGTAGATGATCGTGAAGGGGAGGGTCAGGCCGCGCCCCAGGGTCTGGATCGCGACGGTGGACAGCAGCCACCGACCGGGGGTGGGCAGTGCCGCCCAGAATGCTCTCATTCCCGTCACCAGGACAGTCTGCCGGAGGCCTCGGACATCCGGCGCCGAGCATCCGGTCAGGTCGCGTCCAGGCGCGCGACGTAGCGTGGAGCGGGATGTCTCAGAGCGGTAGCAGCAGGACGACGCAGGGCAGGATCACCGGACTCGACGGCCTTCGAGGGGTCGCCGCGCTGGTGGTCCTGCTGTACCACGCCTCGCTCGTCGCCCGTCCTTGGCTGGACCCCGCGGCCTGGACGGCGCTGACCGAGACCCCGCTCAAGCTGCTGCTGGCGGGGACCGAGTCCGTGCTCATCTTCTTCGTCCTGTCCGGGATCGTCGTGGCCCTTCCCGCCCTCCGCGGCGGCTTCGACTGGGCTCGCTACTACCCGGCGCGGCTGCTGCGCCTCTACGTCCCCGTCGCCGCCGCGCTCCTGTTCGCCGCGGCGCTCATCGTGCTCCTTCCCCGGGATCGCTCACAGATGCCCGAGGGCTCGTGGATGCGCGATGCGCAGGCCTCGTCCGTCTCCCCCGGCGCCCTGCTGTCCGAGGCGTCGCTGATGCGTCCCTCCTACGACATCGACAACGTGCTGTGGTCCCTGCGCTGGGAGGTCTTCTTCTCGCTGCTGCTGCCCGTGTTCGTGTGGGTGGCGCTGCGCTCGCGCCGGCATTCCGCGGCCGTGGCCGCGGGCGCTGCGCTGGTGATCGTGATCGGACGGCTGACGGGCAACGAGGTGCTCGTTTACCTGCCCGTCTTCCTCCTGGGCACGGTGATCGCCGTGCACCTGGACGATCTGCGGGCCCTCGCCGCGCGGCCCCGCGTGCGCCCCTTCCTCCCGGTCCTGTTCGCGGCGGCGTGTGCCTTGCTCATCGCGAGCTGGCTCGCGCGCCCGATCACGACCCGCGGCGGCTCCGCGGACCACGTCCTGTGGGGTCTGTCCGCGGTCGGAGCCGCCCTGATCGTCGTCCTCGCCATCGTCTGGCCGCGCGCCGCGCGGGTGCTCGACACGGCTCCGGCGCAGTGGCTCGGCCGGGTCTCGTTCAGCCTCTACCTGATCCACGCGCCGATCCTCGGAACGCTCGGCTACGCGCTCGGCCCCGACCGCTGGTGGCTCGCCTGCCTCCTCGGCATCCCGCTCAGCCTCCTCCTGGCTCCGGTGTTCCACCGGCTCGTCGAACGCCCGTCGCACCGCCTGTCGCGCACGGTGGGCGCCTGGTGCGGCGCCCGGGCCTCCGCGATCGGCGATCGTCTCGGCCGCGCACAGCCCGAGACCGGCTGAGCGCGGTCAGCCGGCGCGGAGAGTGCGCAGCCGGCGCCGCACGACGCCGAGGACGCGACGCGCGCGCACGAGGGCGCCCTTCTCCTTGGCGTCCGCGAGATGCTTGGCGTCCCGTGCCGCGCCCAGCTCCCGCGCCCAGGCGCGCGTGACCGCCTCGTCCGAGAACGCCAGGGCGCGGTGACGGGCCCTGCGCCGCATGGCGGCGACCTTGGCCTCCGGAAGCCGCTGCAGGCGCACGATCCTGTCCGCCATCGCATCGACGTCGCCGTCCTCGACGAGGAACCCGTTCACGCCGTCCTTGATGAGGTCTGCCGGGCCGTAGCGGATGTCGTACGCGATCGGAAGGCACCCGGCCGCCATCGCCTCGGCGAGCACGAGCGGGAGCCCCTCCGAGGTGGAGGTCAGCAGGCTGAAGTCCGCCTCGGCGAATCGGGCCCGCGCGTCCGGGAGGAAGCCATGGAGGCGGATCCGCTCCTCGGCGCCGTCGGCGCGGACGCGGGCGCGGACCGCCTCCTCTCGCGGCCCCTCACCGTACACGTCGAGGCGGATGCCGTCCTGCTCACGACCGGCGCGCGCCGCGGCCTCGACGGCCAGCTCGATGCGCTTGCGCCCCGTCAGGGAGGCGACGACGACGCCCTGACCCCGCGCGTGTCGCGTGTGCGCGGTCGCGTCCAGCGGCACGCCGTTCGGGATCACCCTGACCCGAGCGCCGCCCGCGAGCCCGTCGGCGACGAGGTCCGCCCGCTGGCGCGCGGTCAGCACGACGACGAGATCGAAGTCCGCCGCCCGACGCAGCGCGTACTCGCGGGAGGCGCGGAGGGTACCGGCGGCGTCGCCACGCCGGTGACCTCCGTGGACGATGTGCACCGTGACGACGTGGTCGCGCCGATAGGTCGCCACGAACCGCGCCGCGGTCTTCGAGTCCACGAGCAGGTAGCTGGGCATCCGCGTGATCATCCGGTCCAGCCACCAGCGGTACAGCTTCCAGGTCGATCCCCACCGCCGGAGCGGCTCGCCGTCCTCGCCGTGCACGATGACGACCCGTCGGCCGTCCACGGAGCGGTCGGTCGCGAGAAGGGTCCCGTCCCTCCGGAACCGATCGGCGGCGACGAACCGGCCGTCCGCGTCCTTGCGCTCTCGGAGCAGGACGACGTCGCCGTCGCGGACGACCCGGTCGCCGTCGGCCGGCTCCAGCGGGGCCGCGGGGCTGATCGGGTCGCGCTGGGCCGACGGCGGCTTCACACGCAGCTCGTCCCACAGGTTGCGCAGACGCATCCCGTCGATGAGCTCGCCGGCGGCGCGCAGCCGTTCCTCCACCGCGGCGTAGTCCGGCCGGTCGTCGAGGGTGAGCACGTCCACCGAGACGCCGCCCAGCGCCACGAAGGCGCGGGTGCGGTGCAGCATCGCGCTGGTCATCCCGCCGTAGTTGTCGGGGATGCCCCAGGTGAGCGCGTAGTGCCTCCCTCGGGGGAATCGGCACACCGCGGATCGCATGAGCTCGAGCCTAGGCGCCGACCCGATGCACCCGCTGGGAGCCGCTCGAGCCCCGGGGCTCGATCAGGAGCGCCGGCGCCGCAGCCGGGGCCCGCGCGGCCGGAGGACCCCGTCGTGCAGCTCCAGGACGCGATCCGCCCTGGCGAGCATCGCCGGGTCGTGCGTCGCGACGACCGCCGCGGTCCCGCGGTCGTGCACGAGCGCAGCGATGAGGTCCATGATCTGGGCTCCCGTCTCGCTGTCCAGCTGCGCGGTCGGCTCGTCCGCGAGCAGGATCCCCGGATCCATCACCAGGGCGCGCGCGATGCCGACTCGCTGCTGCTGCCCCCCGGAGAGCTCGCCCGGGCGTTGACGGGCGTGCTCGGCGAGGCCGACGGCGGCGAGCGCCTCCGCGACGCGACGCTCCCGTTCGGCGGCGTCGACACGGCGGATCCGCAGCGGGACCTCGACGTTCTCCGCGGCGGACAGGATCGGCAGGAGCCCCGCCGTCTGGAAGATCGACGCGATCCGGGAGCCGAGCAGTGCCGGCAGGTCGGCGGCGGCATCGGCGAGATCGACGCCGTCCACGAGAACCCGGCCCGTCGTCGGCGTGTCGAGGCCGCCGAGCATGGTCAGCAGCGTCGTCTTGCCGGATCCGGAGCGGCCGGTCACGACGACGAGCTCGCCCTCGCCGACCTCGAGATCCGCGTCGCGGACCGCGACGACGTCGCCCGCGGGCGCGGGATACACCCGGGACAGTCTCTCGGCTCGCAGCACCGCGGTCATCGCGTCTCCTCCGCCTCGGTCCGGCCGCCGGGACGCTCCCCCGGCTCCACCCGGACGTGATCGGGCTCCAGTCCCAGCCGCACCCGCTCGCGCAGGGACAGCGCCGCGACGAACTCCGCCGGCAGCTGCATGCGTCCCGCCCGGTCGAGCACGGCGTACTCCTCGGCCACGCGCACCGCCCGCCCCTCGTGATCCGTCCGCGTGCTGCGCAGCGTCTCCGTCGAGGTGCGCCCGTCGCGGATCCGGACCGTTCGGTCGACGTGCTCGGAGACGCTCGCGTCGTGTGTGACGATCAGGGTGGTCACGCCCCGCTCGCGGTTGACCGTCTCCATCGCCGCCAGCACCTCGGCGCTCGTGTGCTCGTCGAGCTCTCCCGTGGGCTCGTCGGCGAGGAGCACCCGCGGGCGGTTCGCCAGGGCCACCGCGATCGCCGCGCGCTGCCGCTGGCCTCCGGACAGCTGCGCCGGCCGCGCATCGGCGACGTCGGCCACCTCCAGCAGCTCCAGGAGCTCGTCCGCGGCGGCCGTCCGCTCGTCCCGCGGGACGACCCGCGCCACGGCGTGCGCCATGGCGATGTTCTCGCGTGCGGTCAGGTACGGCAGCAGGTTCCGTTCGGACTGCTGCCAGACGAAGCCCACGCTGCGGCGGCGGTACTCCCGCCGCTCCGGTCCCCGCATCGTCACGAGGTCGTGCCCCGCGACCCGCGCGGAACCCGCCGTCGGCGTGTCGAGTCCCGCGAGGATCCCCAGCAGCGTCGACTTCCCGGAACCGGAGGCCCCGACGAGCGCCACCATCTCGCCGGCGTTCATCCGCAGGTCCAGTCCCTGCAGCGCCTGCACCTCCACTCCCTGAGCGGTGAAGATCCGCACCAGGCCCTCGCAGAAGACGTCCGCGTCGCTCATGCCCTCATCCTTCCTCGTCCCCGGAACGGATCGCCTCGGCGGAGCCGACGCGACCGGCGATCCTCGTCGCCACGGCGATCGCGACGGCCGCGACGAGGACGAAGCCGCCGATCACCGCCGCCGGCAGCGCGCCCCCGACATCCAGCGGCGGCTGCGTCACCCCGCCGACGAAACCGCGCAGGTCGATCGCGCCGATGACGAGCCACGACATCCCGGCGCCGGCGACGAGCCCGAACGGCAGGGCCACGGCCAGCGCCGGCACCACCTCCCACGCCACCACGGCGAGATCGTCCCGGCGCCGATGGCCGAGCGTCCGCAGCAGCGCGAGCAGGCGCCCCCTCCCCGCCGCCCCCAGCACGAGCGTCACGGCGACCGTGATGCCGAGCAGCAGAGCCACCAGGACACAGGCCGCGGCGAGCGCCGCCACCACGAGGCGATAGGCCGGATCCTCCGACAGCTCCTCGACGATCTGCCCCGGGGCCGTGGTCTCGATGTCGGGCCCGAGGACGTCGCGGACGGCCGCATCGACGGCGGCGGCGTCCGTCCCCGGCGCCAGCGACGCGAACAGCCGCGAGATCGCCGGGCGCCGCACGTCGAGATCCGCGGCGTTCGCGCGGTCCACGATGATCCAGCGCGTGGCGGAGCCGAACGGCACGAGATCGGGAGCCGCCCCGACCACCCGCGTCGGCGTTCCGCCCACCTCGAGCACGTCGCCGACCTCCTGTCCGACGAGGTCCAGGAGAGCACGGGACGCCACGACCGGAACGGCGCCGTCCGCGGGCTCCGACAGCGCGGGCGGCAGCGGGAGGGCGGCGGCGCGCCCGTCCTGCACCGCCGCGAGCTCCTGCCGGTCGACGACGTAGAGCCGGATCCGCACCATCCGCGCTCCCGCGTCGAGCTCGCCGGCGAGGTCCGCGTAGAGCGGGGCCACCCGCTCCACCCCGGGGATGCCGGCGATGCGCTCGACCTCGCCGGGCGGGACGTAGCCGGCGGAGATGCGCAGGTCCGCCCCGGTCGCCGTCTGGGCGGTGCGAGCGATGCCCGCGCTCACGGTCCCGGCGAACACGACGGAGAAGACGGCCACTCCGATCCCCACGACCACCGCCAGCACCGGCGCCGTGCGCACGGAGGGCTCCCGGCGGGCGCGCGCGGGTCCGAGCAGGGCGATCAGCCCCGGCATGCGTGCGCCCCGGCGCTCGATCACGCCCAGCAGCGGAGGCAGGACCCGGAGGGCGAGGACGCTGCCGCTCGCGCCGAGCAGCACCGGCAGGACGATCAGCAGCGGATCCACGGCCCCGGCGACGGTCCGACGGGTCAGCAGGAGCGCGACGAGCGCCGCGGTCGCGAGCAGGACGACGCCCTCGACGGCCAGGCGCGCCCACGGTCGTCCCCCGACCGGCGCCCCGAGGTCCCGCCGTGCGTGCGTCCGCGCCTCCGCGAGCGCGCTCGCCGGCAGGACGACCGCGGGAACCAGGGCGAGGATCAGCGGGACGAACAGCGAGAGGGCCCCGTCCCACCCCGGCAGGACGAGGGCCGCCCCCGCCCCGAGGACAGCGCCGACGAGACCGAGGGCCAGTCCCTCTCCCCCGAGCAGCGCGACGAGCTGTGCGGTGGAGGCGCCCCGGGCCTGCATCAGTCGCACGGTGCGCACCCGGCGCAGGGCCAGCATGCGTCCGCACAGCGCGAGCGCCACGACGGCCACGGCGACGGGGCCGATCGCCGCCACCGTGACCACCGCCGTCATGGCCTCGCCGCGGGCGACCGCGCGGTCGATGGCCTCGGGCGCGCCCGAGGAGTAGAGCAGCCCGGTGTCGTGGAAATCGCCGGTCTCCGGACGCAGCCGCACGGCGTTCGAGGCGAGCAGGCGGAGCTGCTGCGCCACCGTCGGCGCGTCCTCGGCATCGAGCCGGTCCACGTCGAACAGCATCCAGGCGGGAGTCGCGGCGTTCTTCGCCTGGGGGACGAACGCCGTGACCTCGTCGCGGTCCGTGAAGGCGAGGGCGTTGAGGATGACGTCCCCGTCGGGAGTGATCTCCACCCTCGGCTCGAGCGCCCCGGCCAGGAACGCCCAGTCGCCGTGGTCGTCCGCCCGCGGCGCGAACAGCCCCGTGAGCAGGAGCCGCGCGCCCGTGACCGTCCGCGCCGTGCCGACGGGCCACTCGAGCTGCCGCGCCACCTCCTCGGACACCGCGACCTCCACCGCGTCGGCGGCGCCGCTCTCCGGCGCCCGGCCCTGGGTGATCCGGGTGCGATCGGCGAACAGCGGGTCCGCCACCAGCGCGACCGTGTTCTTCGGGATCGGTCCCTCCGCGAACGACGGGAGCGGGTCCAGCTGGGACACGATGCGGGGAGCGCCGAGAAGGCCGCGCAGCGGTTGCGGCAGCGCCTCCCGCCCGGCCTCCGCGTCGCGGATGGCGCCGCCCCAGACGCCGGCGCCAGGCGTCGGTCGGGCGTCGAGATGAGGCAGCCCCGCGATGCCCGCCGAGGCCGATCGCAGCGTCGGCGGCAGGTCCCGGATCTCCCGCTGGATCGTGGCCGTGCGCGCGTCGTGCAGGACCACGGGCGCGGCGGCGCCGAGGAACGAGAGCACGGCGACCACCACGATGATGAACGCGCTGAGCGCGGGTGCCGTCGAGACCGTCCGACGCACGACCCGCAGCGTCCCCGGACCGCTCACGAGAGCACCCCCAGGAACGGCAGCACGACCGCGCCCACCGCCACGCCCGCGAGCACGCCCCCGAGCACCGAGAAGAGGACGACCGACGCCGTCTCCACCGCGCGCGCCGCCCGTGCCGCCGCATCGGTCATCCCCAGGGCGCGCAGGATCCGACGGTCACCGTCCCGCCGGCGTCCGGACTGGGCGATGGCCGCTCCGGCGCCGAGCACCGCGATCACCGCAGCCACCGCGGCGCCCGCCGTGAGCAGGAGGACCGTTCCGTGCACGAGCGGTGCGACGCTGGCCGTCGAGGGCGTGAGGATGCGCGCCGACGTCGCGAGCACGGATCGGAGCTCATCCGCGACCGTCTCGGGGTCACCGGTGCGGAGCCACAGCTCGTCCGGACGGAACTCCGTCCCTGCGTCGCCGGCGATCGCCGCCCGGTCGGCGGCGACGCCCGGTGCGGTGCCGATCCCGGGGATCTCCGTGGCGACGGCGACGACGCGGATCTCGAACCGCTGCGACGCGCGGCGCAGCAGACCGGAGAAGGTGTCCCCCGGAACGGCGCCGAGTCGCGCCGCCAGCGCCGACGTGATGACGGCGGGCACGGCATCCCCGTCCGCGGGACCGCGGGCGGCGGCGGGCAGAGGGAGGAAGCCCGGATCCGCCGCCACGAAGTCGGCGTCGCCCCCGCCCAGGGCCATGGTCTGGTGACGCACCTCCGTCACCGCGGTCACGCCCGGCAGCGTCGCGACCGCTCCGGCGTCCGGGCGATCCTGGTCCGCGCCCACAAATCCGGTCCCGCCGAGCACCACCCGCACGTCCGCACCGAGTGCGGCGGACAGCGTCCGTCGCTCCGCCTCGGCCGAATGGGCGGGCGCCGAGGCGGCGAGC
>NZ_BCRA01000032.1 GCF_001552355.1 Microbacterium resistens NBRC 103078 | reverse complement strand
GAAACCACCCACCGCCACCAACGCCACCACCAACGGCACCACGACCAACAACACCCGACGACGACGCCGACGCACACGACGCTCATCGCGGTGCGATGCCCGCGGCCGCTCGGGTTCGGGCGAGGGGGAGGGGGCAGCGGGCTGGGGCAGGGAGGGGCGTCTCATCGGCAGGCCGTTCGTCGGTGATCGTCGCACGGGGCGCGGATCCTCGACAGGCCCGCGCCACCGCTCCGCGGGGGGAAGCTCCGATGCTCTCATCCGCAGCGCGGGGGACGCTGAGCTTTCCCTGGGTACCCGGACCCGGCGGCCGCGGACCCCTCAGCGGATCCTCGGCTCGGGCGCCACCTGCGGCGTCACACTCGGACATCGGATATCCGATGGTTATGGCGCCTATTGACAATGAATGCACCGCACCGAGCCGCCCTAGCATCGGCCCCACGGGCTCGTCGACGGTGTGAGCCGTCGCCGTCGAGGTCGTGTGATTCCCCGCAGTTCTCGCCGAAAGGATGCCGCCATGGCTGTTCGCTCACGTTCCCCGCGTCGCCTGCTCGCCCTGGGCCTGGCCGCGCTCAGTGCGGTCGCGCTGGCCGGCTGCACCTCGAGCGAGGTCGGAGGCGGCGGCGGGACGGCAGGCCCGGAAGACTCCGGCACCCTGCTGTACTCCGGCTTCGGCGGCAGCTATGAGGAGTCCATCCGCGCGGCGGTGTTCGACCCGTTCCGGGCGGAGACCGGTGCCGAGGTGCTCTTCGACACGGACGGCTCGAACGTCGCGAAACTGGCCGAGACGATCGCGGCCGGAGCCACCCCGCCGGATCTCGTCGACACGGAGTCGCGGACCCTGGCGCAGTTCATGGCCGGGGATCTCCTGGAACCGCTCGATTTCGACGAGCTCGACATCACCGACGTCGCCAGCCAGGAGACCGTCAACGACTACAGCGTGCCCTGGTACCAGTTCTCGCGGAACCTCTTCTGGAACGCCGACGCGTTCCCGAACGGCGGTCCGCAGACCTGGGCCGAGGTCTGGGACGTCGAGAAGTTCCCCGGGACGAGGTCCTTCCCGACCTACCCGACCGGCGTGCTGGAGGTCGCGCTCCTCGCGGACGGGGTGTCCGTCGACGACCTCTATCCGCTCGACATCGACCGCGCCTTCGCCAAGCTCGAGGAGATCAAGCCCAACGCGCTGTTCGGCGGACAGGAGGACGTGGCGATCGCCCAGGGCGAGGTCGTCGCCGGGCTCTACACCCTGGGCCGGATCCGCGACATCCAGTCCGGCGGGGCCAACGTCCAGTACAGCTGGGACGGCGCCGTCGTCTCGGTGCAGTCGCTGACGATCCCCCGGGGCGCGGCGAACCCCGCACTCGCGCACGAGGCGATCCAGTTCGCCCTGGAGCCCGAGCAGCAGCGGGCGGTCCTGGATGCGCTGAAGTACACCCCGAGCGTGCAGAGCGTGCTCGACGAGCTCACCCCGCAGGAGCGGGCGGACCTGCCCGGGACGCCGGAGACCAACGCGGTGTCGTTCTACATCGACGGCGACTGGTACGCCGAGAACTGGGACGAGGTGTCCTCGCGCTGGCAGGAGTTCGTCAACTCCTGATTCCCCCGCCGGACCCGGGCCGGGACCGCCGCCACGTCGGTCCCGGCCATGACACGGAGGAGGACTCACGATGGCAACGACGACTTCGAGGCAGAGCCGAGGGTGGGGGCTGTTCGCCCTCCCCGCCGTCGCGTTCGTGCTGGGCGTGTACGTGCTCTCGCTCGGCGTGCTCGTCATCCGCAGCGTCACGGAGCCGGACGGCGCACTGGGCCTCGGCGTCTACGCGTCCGTGCTCACCAGCAGCGGGTTCCAGAACGTCCTGATCAACACGGTCGTGCTGGCGATCGTCGCCGCGGTCCTGTCGGTGCTCATCGGCTATCCGATCGCGTACACGATCGCCCGGTCCCGCGGCGTGCTCCGCGGGTTCCTGTTCATCTGCGTGCTCACGCCGTATCTGACGTCGATCCTGATCCGCACGTTCGCCTGGCAGGTCGTGCTGGGGCAGCAGGGGCTGATCAACTCGGTGCTCGCCGCGCTCGGCCTGCCCAAGGCCGACCTCATCTACAACGCGGTCGCCACGACGATCGGCCTCGTGCACTCCCAGCTCCCGCTGGTGGTGCTCATCCTGGTGCCCGTGATCCAGCGGGTCGACACGAGCCGCATGCTCGCGGCGCGCAGCCTGGGAGCCGGCCCCGCCCAGGCGTTCTTCCGGGTCTTCCTCCCCGCGACCCGCCCCGGGATCCAGGTCACGTTCATCCTGGCGCTCGTCTACAGCGCGGGCTCGTTCGCCGTCCCCGCCCTCCTCGGCGGCAACTCGGGGCGCATGCTCGGCTCCTTCATCCATGGCTCGATCGAGGAGCAGGCGAACTACTCGGTCGCCGCCGCCGCCTCGGTGATCCTCGGGCTCGTCGTCTTCCTCATCCTCATCCTCTTCACGGTGCTCTCCCGGCAGAAGATACAGAACGTCGTCGCCCCGCAGATCGCGGCGGCGCCGTCCGCGTCCGCCGCGGCGGGGCCGGGGTCCGCGGACGAGACGCAGGCGATCGCCCTCGCTCAGGCCGCGGGCGGCCGCGACGAGCCGACCGTGCGCTCGTCGCTCGGGTCGCGTGCCCTCGGCGCCTTCGCCCAGGCGCTCGACCGCTCCCGGCTCAGCTATCTCAAGGGCGTCGGGACGGTCGTCTCGATCGTGCTGGCGGTCCTCGTCCTGATCCCCCAGCTGCTCGCGATCCCGATCTCGTTCTCCGGGGCCCGTGCACTCGTGTTCCCGCCGCAGAGCTGGTCCACGACCTGGTACGCGAACTTCTTCCAGCCCACGTGGCTCGACCCCACGATCATCAGTCTGCGGGTGGGGGTGATCACCGCGCTGGCGGCCACCGCGCTCGGCATGCTGGCGGCGATCGCGGTCAGCCGGACGGCATCGCGCACCCTGCGTGGCGGGATCACGCCGTTCCTGCTCATCCCCTTGATCTTCCCGGCCGTCGTGGCGGCCGGAGCCTTCTTCATCGCCTTCCTCAAGGTCGGGCTCATCGACACCCAGACCGGAATCGTGCTCGCGCACATCTCGATCACGCTGCCCCAGGCGTTCATCATCACGCTCGCCGGGATGCAGACCCTGGACCCGGACTACGAGAGGGCGGCGGCCAGCCTCGGAGCGGGGCGCGCGCGGACCGTGCGTCGGATCCTGATCCCGCTGCTGTCGGGGCAGATCCTGGCCTCGCTCTTCCTCACCTTCATCACCTCGTTCGACGAGTCCACGATCGCGATCTTCCTCTCGGGGGTGAGCGTCAAGACGCTGCCCCGACGCATCTACGAGGCCCTCGCGGTGCAGACCGATCCGACGGTGGGCGTCGTGGCCGTCCTGTTCATGGCGCTCGTCGCCGTCGTCGGGATCGGCGCGGCGGTCGCCACGCGGCTGCGACGCCGCCACATCCAGGGAAGGAACCACACGTGAGCCTCAAGCTGTCGCTGCGGGACGTGACCAAGGAGTACCACGGGGTGAGGGTGCTGACGGTGCCCGAGCTCGACGTGCACGAGGGCGAGTTCTTCTCGCTGCTCGGGCCGTCCGGATCGGGCAAGACGACCACCCTCAAACTCGTCGCGGGCTTCGAGGGGCTCACGACCGGGACGATCGATGTGGACGGGAGGGACATCGCCCCGGTGCCGGTCGAGAAGCGCAACATCGGCGTCGTCTTCCAGAACTACGCGCTGTTCCCGCACATGACCGTCGCGCAGAACATCGCCTTCCCTCTGGAGACCCGCCGTGTGCCGCGCGCCGAGATCGCGCGCCGGGTGGCGGAGGTCCTGGAGCTCGTCGACCTGACCGCGCACCGGGACAAGAACGCCGCCCTGCTCTCCGGCGGGCAGCAGCAGCGCGTGGCGATCGGGCGCACCCTCGTCTTCGAGCCGTCCCTGCTCCTCATGGACGAGCCGCTGGGCGCGTTGGACCGCAAGCTGCGCCAGCGCCTGCAGGAGGAGCTGCGGGCACTGCAGCGCTCGCTCGGGATCACGGTCGTCTACGTCACCCACGACCAGGACGAGGCGATGTCGATGAGCGACCGCATCGCGATCATGAACCACGGCGTCGTCGAGCAGCTCGGGGATCCGCGGGGGCTCTACGACCGCCCGGAGACGCTGTTCGTCTCGAACTTCCTCGGCGACAACAACACGCTCGCCGCGACCCAGGCCTCGGCCTCGTCGCTGCGGTTCGACGGCGGTGCCGAAGTGGCCTCGGCGTCCCGCTTCGCGCCCGGCACGCGGTTGTCGGCGACGCTGCGCCCTGAGCGGGTGAGCCTCGCCCGCGACGGCGGTCGCGTGCACGGCTCCACCCGCCTGACCGGGACGGTGACCGACGTCGTCGCGCTCGGCGCGGTGACCGCGTACCGCGTCGACGTGGCGGGGGTAGGAGAGCTCAAGGCGACCGTCCAGCACAGCGGGGACTACTTCTCCGCGGTCCCCGGCGACGCCGTCGCGGTCGGCTGGAGCGGCGAGGACCTGCACCTCTTCGCGGACTCCGGCGCGGCCCCCGACGACGGACTCGGGGATGAGTGACTCGCGGGAGCTCCTCCTCGCTCCCGGACCCTACGCGCCCGCCGACGGCTTCCGGCTCCCGCTCGCATGGAGCCGGGAGAGGGCCGCGGAGCTGAGGCGTCGTGTCGACCCCGAGGGGCGGACCGGGGTCCTGCTGCTGGACCCGTGGAACATCGTGGCCTTCACCGGGCTGTGGGCGCTGACCACCGAGAGGCTGCTCGCCGCGTACCTGCCTCCGGACGGCTCGGCCCCGACCTGGTTCTACCCGTGGCTCGACCACGAGCTCGTGACGACGTGGTGGTACGGGGACGGGGACTGCTACTTCGACGTCCCCGACGTGCCGGGGCAGTTCCCCCCGCACGGCACGGCGACGGCCGGGCCGGGACAGGACCGCTGGGAATGGCTGTTCGAGCGCCTGCGGCATCGGGGGCTGCGGCCCGCGACGGGCGCGGTCGACGGCTTCGTCGTCGACGCGGAGCTGCCGATGGCCGCGCGGGAGGCGGCGGAGAGGTCGTTCGGGGACGTTCCCGCCTCTGTCGCGCACCACGCCATGGCGATGCGCATGGTCAAGACGGACGAGGAGCTCGCGCTCTGGTCCCGCGCCTACCGCTACTTCGACGATGTCCATGCGTACGCGCGGGACCGGATCCGCGAGCGCGACCCGCTTCTGACGGACGCGCGTCTGCGGCTGGACATGTCGGGGCGGGTCCTGGACGAGATCATGGCCGACTACGGAGCGGATCGCTCCATGCACGGACCGGTCGGGATCACGGTCGACCTGGGCTGGGTGCGCGCGGGGCGCATCACGGGCCTTCCCCACCCGAACCAGGTCCGTCATGCGGTGATCGTGGACCAGCGCACCGTGCAGGTGTCCGGGATCGTCCAGGTGGGCGGGTGCGGGGGAGAGCTGTACCGTCCCTATCTCCTCGCGGAGCCCACGGCGCACGAACGACGTCTCTGGACGACCGCGCGCGACGGCTGCCTCCTGCTGCGCGACGCGTTGCGCGCCGGCCGGACCGGCGGCGAGGTCGCGCAGGACATCCACGGGTTCCAGCGCGCGAACGGCGTCGAGCGCTACGCGGCCACCCGGCCCTCGCACGGCCAGGGGATGGAGGGGCACCAGCCGCCGTACATCGCCCTCGGCGAGACCACCGTCCTGCAGCCGGGGATGTGCTTCTCGGCGGAACCGGGCCTCTACGACCCCGCAGGCGGGTTCGGGGCGAACTTCTCCGACACGTTCGTGGTCCAGGCGGAGGGGCCCGCGGTCCAGCTCTCGCGGCTGCCGTGGAGCGAGGAATGGTGCTGGCTCGGATGAGGGGGACGGAGGTCGACGACGATCTGTCCCGGTGGGACTGGATGCGCGGGGATCCGGAGCAGCCGCCGCTGGACGCGTGGCTCGCCGAGCGAGCCGCCGAGCGTGCGGCCTTCCGGCAGGATCCCGTGGTCCGGCCCCTGCGCGAGCGCGCTGCGGCGGCGCTGGCGTCCGCCACCGCCCTCGGTCATCAGGGCACCCCGTTCCTCGCCGGCGGCGCCGTGCTCAGCCTCGACCGGCTGCCCGGACACGCGCACCGGACGATCGTGCGACGCACGCCGGGCGCTCCGGCACCTCATCCGCTGCTCGACGGGGCGGACGCCGGGATCGACTGGTTCCACCCCAGCCCCACGGGCCGCTTCCTCGCCCTCGGCCGCTCGCAGCGCGGATCCGAGCAGTCGGTCGGCACCGTGCTCGACACCGGGACAGGGAGACTCCTCGCCGATCGGCTCTTCGGGGTGCGTCACGCGTGCGTCTCGTGGCTGCCCGCGGAGGACGCCTTCGTCTACAGCCGTTACCCCGGAGGACGGGACTACGGTCGCGAGCTCTGGATCCACCGCCTCGGCGAGAGCCAGGGCGCCGACGTCCTGCTCTGGCCGAACACCCCCGACAGCACCGACTGGCCCGACGTGGAGGTCTCGCCGGACGGGACACGCGCGCTCGTGCACGTCTCGATCGGGTGGACGCGGACGGACGTGTACCTGGTCGACCTGCGGGACGAGAGCCGCGTGGCGCTCGTCGAGGGTCGAGAGGCGATGACGCGCCTGCACTTCACCCCCTCCGGAGGGATCCTCGGAGTCACCGGGATCGACGCCCCGCGCGGACGGCTGGTCCGCGTGGAGCCGGGCGACCCCGGGCCCGCGCACTGGCAGGAGCTCCTGCCGGAGGGAGATGCGGTGCTGGAGGACTGCTCCGCGCGAGACGACGGGGTGTTCCTCGTCGGCGAGCGGGAGATGTCCGGCGTCGTCGGCTTTCTCCCCCTCTCCGTCGAAGCCCCTGCGCCGTCTGCCACGGACGACGTCGAGTGGGCCCGGCTCGGGATCGGGGACGTGGGGATCGCGTGGCCCACACCGGGGCGCTCGACCATGCGCGACCGTGTCGTGCGCCACCGGGCCCACCGGACCGCCGTCTTCGCGTGGTCGAGCCTCACCGCTCCCGCACGGATCATGGAGTGGACGCCCGGCTTGGCGCCGCGCCCGCTCGACCCCGGTGAACCCGTCGACCAGTCCTTCCGGACCCGGTCCCTCTCCGTGGAGGCGGGCGACGGGGAGCACGTCCCCGCGCTGGTCCTCGAGCCGGTCGGTGCCGACGGGCCGCTCCCGACGCTCCTGCACGGGTACGGCGGGTTCGGGCTGTCCTCCACCGGCGGGTACTCGGACGTGGCGCGGGCCTGGGTCGCTCTGGGCGGGCGCTACGTCGTGGCCGGTCTGCGGGGTGGACGGGAACGCGGCGCGGCCTGGCATGAGGCGGGCAGGCTCCAGCGGCGGCAGCGGGTCTTCGACGACTTCGCCGACGTGGCCGACGCCCTCGTCTCGCGGGGGCTGTGCACCCGGGAGCGCCTCGCGATCTGGGGCAGCAGCAACGGCGGGCTGCTCATCGCGGCCACGATCGTCCGGCGCCCGGACCTCTGCGCGGCCGCGCACGCCGCGGTCCCGATGACGGACATGCTCGGGTACCACCGCCTCTCGATCGCACGGCTCTGGGCCGGGGACTTCGGCGATCCGACGGACCCCGGCTCACGGCCGTGGATCCGCGCCTACTCCCCGATGCACAACCTGCCGGACGGATCCGTGGCGCTGCCCGACATCATCGTCACGACAGGACGCAACGACACGCGGGTCGCGCCGTTCCACTCCTACGCGTTCGTCGAGGCGCTGCGCGAGCGGCGGGACCAGGGAGCCCGATCGGCGCTCCTGCTGGCCGAGGACCCGGACGCCGGGCACGGCGTCGGCAAGCCCGCGGACGCCTTCGTCGACGAGCGCGCCGACGTCTTCGCGCTCTTCCTCTCCGCGTTCGCACGGCGTCTCGGGGAGAGCGGCGACGCCGAGGACGACGCGGCTGATTCGGTCTCGTTATGAGCGTCATCGGGTACGGAGGAGCAGGGGCCCGGCTGACCTACGCTGGCCCCGCGAGCGCATCACGCCCGCCGCACGACAGCCCCTCCGAAGGAGTCACATGAGCACCGCCGTCGAGACCGAGCGCGCGATCGAGCGCGTCGTGCACTCCGTCGCCTACATCCTCGACGCCGGGGAGTACGACCGGATGGGCGAGGTCTTCCACGCCGACGTCCTCTTCTCGAACCCGGGACGACTCGAGGCGCAGGGGCTGGCGACGCTCATCGAGCGCTTCCGGGGCATCGCGAACCCGGCGCGGAGCCACGCCAACTCGAACGTCGTCGTCACCCTGGTCGACGAGCGCACCGCCACCTCGGTCTGCAAGGCGCACACCGTGCGGTCCGACGGCGAAGTGGCGCCGGCGGAGTACCGGGACGTGCTCACGCTCACGGACGAGGGCTGGCGGATCTCGGAGCGCCGGATCCGTCCCCTGTGAGACGGGCCGGAGCGCGAAGGCCAGGACAGGACACAGGAGGAGCGACATGACGGACGGCTTCGATGCGATCGTGGTCGGCGGCGGCCACAGCGGGCTCGTCGGCGCCTTCTACCTGGCGCGCGCCGGCTGGAAGGTGCTCGTGCTGGAGGCCCGGAGCGTGGTCGGCGGCTGCTGCGTGACCGAGGAGGTCGTCCCGGGGTACCGGTGCAGCGCCGTCTCCAACTCGAGCCACAGCCTCGATCCCCGCATCATCGCCGACATGGAGCTGACCTCGTTCGGGTTGCGGTACACGTCCCCGCCGCTCGGGTCGCTCACGCTGTTCGAGGACGGGCAGGCGTTCGTGCCATGGCCGGATCGCGCGCAGCGCCGCGCGCAGGTGGAGCGGTTCGCGCACGGGCCGTCCGACGTCGAGGGCTTCTTCGGCGTCCTGGAGCGGATCCGCCGGGTGGCCCAGCGGATGCGCGTCTCGTTCCACGAGGCGCCGCCCACACTGGCGGAGGTCGCGGCGCGGTTCACCACCGCGGAGGAGACCGAGGACTTCAACGCGCTGATGTTCGGCAGCGTCGGCGACCTCCTCGATCAGCACCTGCGCTCGCCGCATCTCAAGGCGTTCTTCGCCGCGACCGCCGTGGCGACGAACCTCGTCGGCCCGTACACCCCGGGGTCGGCGTATCTGCTGCTGCAGCGGCCACTGTACGAGGAGTCGATGGCCGCGTTCGGCGTCGACGACCGCAACGACCTGATGATGAAGAACGCGGCGCCCCTGGGCGGCATCGGATCGGTCACCCAGGCCATGGCGCGCTCGGCCGAGGCGCGGGGAGCGCGGATCGAGGTCGACGCCCCGGTCGAGCGGATCCTCACCGACGGGGGACGGGTCGTCGGGGTGCGACTGGTCGACGGACGGGAGTTCTTCGCGCCCCGGGTGCTCTCCAACGCCGACCCCAAGCGCACCCTCACCGAGCTCGTCCGCCCGGAGGACCTTCCGGACGAGTTCGTCGCCCGCGCGCGGCGGCTCAAGATGGACGGCACCAGCGCCAAGGTCCACATCGCGATGACCGGCGCGCCGCGGTTCGCCGCCGCCGAGGACGAGGCGCAGAACGAGCTGTTCCTCCCGACGAACTTCCGCGTCGCCTCCTCGATGGAGGTCCTCCAGGAGGCCTACAACGAGGCGATCATGGGTCGATGGTCGCGGCGGGTCACCGTGACGGGACTGATGGACTCGGCGATCGATCCCGAGGTCGTCGACACCCCGGGTCATCACATCATGAGCCTCAGCGTCCGCGGTGTCCCCTACCACCTCGCGGAGGGCACCTGGGACGACCAGCGCGACGAGCTCGGCGAGGCCGTGCTGGCGACGGTCGCGACCCACATGCCCAACGTGCCGGACATCCTCGACGCCGTGCACGTCTACACGCCGCTCGACCTCGAGCGGGAGTTCGGGCTCGTGGAGGGATCCGGGTCGCACGGGGACATCGTCCCGGGCCGGATCCTCGACGCCCGACCCCTCGCCGGCGCCGCCGACTACACGACGCCGCTGAAGGGGCTGTACCTCTGCGGGGTCGGGACCTGGCCGGGCAACTTCATGAGCGGGGTCACCGGGCACAACGCCAGCAATCGGATGATCGCGGACCGGGAGAACGGCACGACGGCCTACGACGAGATGGAGCCGCAGGTCGGCTGACCAGCGCATCGGCAGGAGACCGCCCTGCCCCACCCTGCCCTCTGCGGGCGACACGAAAGGACGACCCATGATCATCGGACGCGGACACCGCGACGGAGCCCCCTCGGGCAAGCGCGACGAGACCACCACCGGCGGCGTCTGGTCGGACATCCTCCTCAACAAGGACGGCGTGCGCTCCGCCAACATCATGTTCCCGCCGGGCGGACGCACCCACTGGCACACCCACCCCGGCGGCCAGTTCATCTACACGTTGCAGGGCGAGGGATGGATCCAGGAGCGCGGCGGGGAGCGGGTCGTCGTGCGTCCGGGAGACGTCGTATGGACCGAGCCGAACGTGGAGCACTGGCACGGCGCGACCGACACCAACCTCGTCACCCAGGTGATCCTGCACTTCGAGGACGTGCGCTGGACCGGTCCGGTCAGCGACGAGGAGTACGCGGCGTCATGACCGGAACGGGGGGTGCGCGGTCGCGGATGCTGATCGGGGGCGAATGGGTGCCCGCGGCCTCCGGCGCGACCTTCGCGGTGTGGGATCCGGCGACCGGCGACCGCCTCGCCGACGTCGCGGACGCCGGCTCCGCGGACGTCCGCGCCGCGATCGCGGCGGCGGGCGCGGCGTGGGAGAGCTGGCGGGACACCGTCGCATCCGACCGGTACGCGACGCTCCAGCGCGCGGTCGCGATCCTCCGGGACCGTCAGGGCAGGATCGCCGACCTCATCGTGCGGGAGACCGGCAAGCCGCTCGCCGAGGCCAGGGGCGAGATCGCGAACAGCCTGCGGTTCTTCGACTTCTTCAGCCACGAGGCGCTGCGCCTGCCCGGGGAGTACTGGCCGCGGGTCCAGGAGGACCGGGACGCGTACGTCGTCCACGAACCCGTCGGTGTGGTCGCCGCGATCACCCCGTGGAACTTCCCCGCCTTCATGGTCGCCTGCAAGGTCGGCGCGGCGCTCGCCGCCGGCTGCGCGGTGGTGCTCAAGCCCGCCGAGCAGACGCCTCTGACCGCCCTCGCGATCGCCGAGGCGTTCGTGGACGCCGGTCTTCCCGCGGGCGTCCTGTCGGTGGTGCCCACGAGCGATCCGGCCGCGATCGGAGAGGTGCTCCTGGAGCACCCCGAGGTCGCGTGCCTCACGTTCACGGGCTCGACGGCCGTGGGGCAGCGTCTGCTCGCGGGAGCCGCCGGCGGCGTGAAGAGGATGCTCCTGGAGCTCGGCGGCAACGCCCCCGTGATCATCACCGACGACGTGGAGGTCGACGCGGTCGTCCGTCACGTCGTCCGGGCGCGCTACGCGAACGCCGGGCAGGCGTGCGTGGCGGCCAACCGCGTGTACGTGCACCAAGGGGTGGCCGATCGCTTCGTCGAGCGTTTCACGGATGCCGTGCGCGGCCTCCGCGTCGGGGATCCGTGGGACGCGGCGACGGACATCGGCCCGCTGATCGACCGGCGGGCGGTCGAGACCCTGGAGGATCAGATCGCGCGCGCCCTGGCGGGCGGCGCGTCGCTCGTCGCCGGGGGGCGACGGGTCCGCGACACCGCGACCAGCGCGTTCCTGGAGCCGGGCGTGCTCACGTCCGAGGGAGGGATCGGCGTCTTCTCGGAGGAGTTCTTCGGACCGATCGCGAGCGTCGTGGTCGTCCAGGACGACGACGAGGCGGTGCGCCGGGCCAACGACACCACCTACGGGCTGAGCGCGTACGTGTTCAGCGGGGACGAGGGGCGGGGGCGCCTCATCGCCGACCGCGTCCGCAGCGGGAACGTGGGCGTCAACTGCGCGCTGACCAGCGATCCGGCCCTCCCCTTCGGCGGGGTTCGGATGAGCGGGATCGGACGCGAGCGCGGTCGCGCCGGCGTCCTGGAGTTCCTCGAGAGCAAGACGATCCAGATCGCGCGGCGCTGAGGCGCCCGCGGGAGAAAGCGGGAGAGAAGGAGCGGAGATGGCCAACGAACTGTGCATCGTCGGAGGGCGCGTCCTCACCATGGACGCGGAGGACCGGGTCGCCCAGGCGCTTCGGAGCGTGGACGGCGAGATCGTGGCGGTCGGGACGGACGAGGAGATCCTCGCCGCCGCGACCGCGGACGCCGAGATCGTGGACGTCAAGGGGGCCACGGTCCTCCCGGGCCTGATCGACGCCCACTCCCACATCGAGATGCTGGCGTACGCGTGGGAGCTGGCCGAGGACGTCCGCGCCGCCCGGGTCTCGTCCATCGAGGAGCTCGTGCTGGCCCTGCGCGCCAGGGCGGGACGCACGCCGGAGGGCGAGTGGGTGATCGGCCACGGTCAGCACTTCCAGGACTCCCTCTTCGAGGAGCAGCGGTTCCCGGACCGGCACGACCTCGACCGCGTCTCGACGAGCCATCCGGTCATGTACCGCTCCAGCTTCCACACGAACATCTTCAACTCGGCGGCCCTCGCGCGGATGGGCGTGACGGCGGCGACGCCGGACGCCCCCGGCGGACGCATCGAACGGGACGAGGACGGCGAGCCCACGGGACGCACCTTCGACATGTTCGCCGCCATCGGCGGTCCGCAGGCCCCCGTCCCCGTGCTCGCGGACGCGATCGAGCGGGTCCAGGAGATGTACCTCCGCGTCGGGGTCACGGGGCTCGGCGAGATCTCGCTGCTCTCCCACGGTCTCGACGCCATGCTGGACCTCGCTCGTCGCGGGGAGCTGAAGCTGCGCACGACCTCGTACGCGACGTACCCCAACGTGGTGGACGAGGAGACCGTGACCGGTGGCGCGCTGGCGCAGAGGTTCGAGGGCATCGACGAGGATCGCCTCAAGCTCGGCGGCGTGAAGCTCTTCCTCGACGGCGGCCTCACGTCCCTCGCCGCCGCGCTCACCGAGGACTACCCGGACAAGCCCGGCTACCGCGGCGAGCTCGCCTACGAGCAGGAGGAGCTTCGTGCCTGGGTGTCGCGGGTGAGCGGGCTCGGGCTCCAGATCGCGATCCACGCGATCGGGGACAGGGCGCTCGACGAGGCGCTGGACGCGATCGAGGCCGCCGGCGACGGCGCCCGACGGCTCCGGCACCGGATCGAGCACGCGGGCAACCTCTGGATGACGCCGGAGCGGATCGCCCGCCTCGTCGAGCTCGGGGCGGTCCCCGTCCCCCAGCCCGCGTTCATCCTCACCACCGCGCTCGGGTACCGTCGACACCTCGGCGACCGCATCGGCGACCTGATGCCGTTCCGCAGCCTGATCGACGCGGGCCTCGCGCTGGTCGGCAACAGCGACGCGATCGGCATCACCGCCGATCAGCACGACCCGTTCCCGGCGATCCAGGCGGTGATCACCCGGCACACGCACGACGGCCAGCCGGTGGACCCGCACCAGGCGCTGACCCTCATGGAGTCGCTGGGGATGTACACCCGGGACGCGGCGTACGCCGTGCAGCGGGAGGACGAGATCGGATCCCTGGAGCCGGGCAAGCGCGCCGATTTCGTCATCCTGGACGAGGACCTCCTCACGCTCGACGCGGAGGACATCGGGGCGATCCGTCCGCGCGAGACGTGGATCGACGGCGAGCGCGTGTATGCGCGCGACGTGCTTCCCGAGGGGTGATCCCGATGGGGCACGGCCCGGACCGCACGGCGACGACGTGGTGCGCGGAGGCGATCCGCCTGCTCCAGGCGGACGCCACCCGCAGCGCCGACACCCACCTCCACCTGTTCCCGCTCGCGCCGGAGTGGGGCATCGACCTGTATCTCAAGGACGAGTCCGTCCATCCGACCGGATCCCTCAAACACCGACTGGCGCGCTCGCTCATCCTCTACGCGCTGGTGAACGGGCGGATCGGACCGGAGACGACGCTCGTGGAGGCGTCGAGCGGCTCCACGGCCGTGTCCGAGGCGTACTTCGCGCGGATGCTGGGGCTGGACTTCGTCACGGTGCTGCCCCGGACGACCAGCCGCGAGAAGATCGAGCTGATCGAGTTCTACGGCGGGCGCTGCCACTTCGTCGACCGCGCCCCGGAGATGTCGGGAGCGGCCGAGCGCCTGGCGGCCGAGGTCGGCGGCTACTTCCTCGACCAGTTCACGAACGCCGAGCGGGCGACGGACTGGCGGGGCAACAACAACATCGCCGAGAGCGTGTTCGGGCAGATGGCCGAGGAACGGCACCCGATCCCGGCGTGGATCGTCGTCGGTGCGGGGACCGGCGGCACGAGCGCGACCTTCGGCCGCTACGCGCGCTACCGGCGTCACCCCACGAGGATCGCCGTCGCGGATCCGGAGGGATCCGCCTTCGCCGAGGCCTGGCGGAGCGGGGACATGACCGTGACGACCGGCAGGGGGTCGCGCATCGAGGGGATCGGTCGTCCCCGGGTGGAGCCCTCGTTCGTGCCGACCGTGATCGACGAGATGTTCTCCGTGCCGGATGCCGCCTCGATCGCGGCGATCCGGATGCTCCGCGAGCGGACGACCCACTGGGCGGGCGGATCCACGGGCACCAGTCTCGTCGCGGCGTTCCAGATCATCGCCCGCATGCGCGAGCGCGGGCAGACCGGCAGCGTCGTCGCCCTGATCTGCGACGGCGGCGCGCGCTACGCGCACACGTACTACTCCGACGACTGGGTCCGTGAGCAGGGGATGGACCTGCGTCCGCACCGGGAGCGGATCGACGCCTTCCTGGCGACCGGGCGGTGGCGCGACTGACCCCGCGGGGTGCCTGAGTCCTCGTCCGGCCTCGGCGGCCAAAGGGTCAGACGACGACCGATCCGGGGCGGTTCAGCCGCCACGGGGTGCCGTCGAGGCCGGCGATGACACCGGTCGTCAGCTTCACGGCGGGGATGGAGGACCGCTCCGGCATGGTCGCCACGTGGATCGTCCGGTACTCCTGGGGGTTCGTGGGCTTGATCACGCAGCCCCGCGGGATCGCCGCGGTCGTGAGGGGGAGCCGCGGCAGCAGCGAGACGCCGAACCCGCGCGCGACGAGGCCGAGCACGGCGATGAAGTTGTCGGTCGTCATGGAGACCTTCGGCGTGAATCCCAGGTTCCGGCAGACCTCCTCGGTGTGCCATCCGGAGATCCAGTCGTCGTCCTCCAGGTCCACGAGATCGACCGTGGTCTCGTCGGCGAGGGGGTGGTCGCGGGGGAGAACGGCGTAGAGGGGGTCGACGAACAGGGCGTTCGACTCGATGCCGAAGCTCTCGAACGCCGCGTCCATCTCCGCCGCGTCGTATCCGCACACGAGGGCGACGTCGCACTCCCCGCTGGCGAGGGCCTCCAGGGAGTCGTGCGGCTCGGACTCGGTGTAGGAGATGGCGATGCCGGGGCGGGCCGTGCGCACGTCGTTGAGCAGGGTCGGCACGAGCGTGGACGAGGCGGACGGGAAGCCGCGCAGCCGGACGTTCCCCGACCGCAGCTGGGTGAGCCCGTCGAGCTGGGTGAGGACGTCGTCGACCGCGCCGATGACCTGCGGCGCGATCGCCGCGATCGCCGTGCCGGCCTCGGTGAGCTTGATGCGCCGCCCCAGACGGGTGATGAGCGGCATGCCGATCCGGCTCTCCGCGCGCTGGAGGTGCTGGCTGACCGCCGGCTGGCTGTATCCGAGCCGTTGCGCGGCGGCGGTGATGGACCCTTCCTCCTCGATGGCGCTGAGGATGCGGATCGTGCGCAGCTCGATGTCTCGGGCGCCTTCGCCGGTGGGGGTCATGCTCTCACGCTACCGCCGCGCAGGTCCGGGCGCCCGCGGCGTGACGGGCGGTGACGGCCCGGCGACGCCGCCGGTGGGACACCGCCGACATGTCGGCTCGGTGATCTGGCGTGCATGCGGCGGCAGGAGCACACTGTCGGTGATGCCGGGGGATCCGGCCGAGCCGAAGGAGCTGTGATGACGTACCGAGTCGGATACTTCGTGGGGAGCCTGTCCTCCACATCCATCAACCGCGTGCTGTCCCGGGCGCTGATCCGGCTGGCGCCGGACGACCTGGAGTTCCACGAGATCGGGATCGGCGGCCTGCCGCTGTACAGCTCGGACTTCGATGCCGACTACCCGGCGGAGGGTCGTGAGCTCAAGGCGGCGATCGAGTCCAGCGATGCCGTGCTGTTCGTGACGCCGGAGTACAACCGCTCGATCCCGGGCGCCCTGAAGAACGCGATCGACTGGGCCTCCCGCCCCTGGGGCCAGAACTCGTTCGACCACATCCCGGCGGCGGTGATCGGCGCCTCGATCGGCGCCATCGGCACGGCCTTGGCGCAGCAGTCGCTGCGCAGTGTCCTGTCATTCTGCAACGCCCGGCAGATGACGGCGCCGGAGGCGTACATCCACTTCAGTCCCGAGGTGTTCCTCGAGGACGGGACGATCACGAAGCCCGACACGGAGGAGTTCCTGCGGGCCTACATGGCCGAGTTCCGCGAGCACATCGAGCGAGTGCTCACCGTGCTCCCGCGTCAGCAGGGGGAGTGATCCCCGGCGCGGCCCCGGCGCGAGGCGTGCCGGGGCCGCACCGGGTCGGGCGGTGTCACAATGGGCGCATGGCGAGCGGGGGCGGTGAGGAGCTCGAGTCGGCACGCGTGGCTCGCGTACTGCGTGAGGAGATCCTGCACGGCGACCGGGCGCCGGGGTCCCGCCTGATCGAGCGGGACATCGCCGCGGCGCTGGGGGTGAGCCGTCTTCCCGTGCGCGAGGCGATCCGCAAGCTCGGCGCCGAGGGGATCGTCGTCTCGCGTCCGCGCTCGTGGGCGACGGTCCGGATCTTCACCGAGCGCGACATCGAGGAGCTCGGAGAGGTCCGTGACGCCCTGGAGGGCTTCCTGTTCGTGCTGGCGGCACGCCGCCACGACGAGCCCGGACTCGCGCGTCTGCGCGCGGTCATCGAGGCCGAGCGCGCTGCGGCCCTGCGCGGCGACCACGCCGCCGCGCAGGACGCGGCGGCGGAGTTCCACCTCGCAGTCACCCGTCTCGCGAACAACTCCGCGTTCGACGAGATCGTCTCCGGCACCCTGACCCGTCTGCGGTGGGTCTTCGGTCAGCACGACGACCTCGGCGGCATGGTCGACGAGCATGAGGCGCTGTACGAGGCGATCGCCGCGAGGGACGAGGCACTCGTCCGCGAGCGGATCACCGATCATCTGCGCCGCGGGCGCGTGCAGGCGATGCGTCGCCTCCAGGCCCTCCCCGTCGAGCGATGACTGCGTCGCCGGGCGCCCTCGCCTCGACGGGCGGATCCGCCCCGTCCGTGTCGCCGGGAGCGGGTACGCTCGAAGCCTGAGGAGGTAGCGGTGGGACGGACTGCGGATGCCATCGCCGAAGGCGTCGCCATCGCGACGTCGGCCGCGCGCCTCGTCGTGAAGAACCACATCCTGGTCGGGACGATCGGGCAGGGCGGATCCTTCGACGTGGAGCGCTACGTCCAGGACGCCCGGGATGCGCTGCGGGGTCTCGCCGCCGAGTCCGCCGAGGCGGCTGATCTCGCCACGCGGCTGCGCAAGCGCGCGCACGGGCGCCACTCCGACCCCGTCGGCACCCACGACTACCGCGACCGCGACGTGCGCAATCTGAAGCGCCGCGCCAAGCAGGCGGCGGGCGTGGCCCAGCGTCTGGAGGCCATGGCGGAGGACCACGAGGCGCTGCGTGAGCTGGTGGAGCAGGCCCGGCGCGCGGCGTGGGGCGACGTGGCCAGCAACCTGCAGCGCCGGTTCCAGGTCGAGGCCATGCGGCCGGACCAGGACCCCGACTACGCGGTGATGCGCGAGGCGCGCATGCAGGCGCTGCGCCTCGTCGATCTGCAGGCGCTGTCGTCGGAGCAGCGCGCGCGCCGCAGACGGCGCGAGAAGGCCGAGAAGGCCGCAGCCAAGGAGGCCGCGCGGGAAGAGCGCAAGGCTCGCCACAACGGGTGAGGGGGCGCTCATCCGGGACCTTTCGGGGCCGGCGGACGGGCGCTCCGGCTCGATTCGCGTTGCGCGACGCCGTGAGGTATTGTTGACGAGGCCCGCGAGAGCGGAACAAGCCGGAATGCGCCTCTAGCTCAATGGATAGAGCATCTGACTACGGATCAGAAGGTTGGGGGTTCGAGTCCCTCGAGGCGCGCACTGTGTTGAGACAGTAAGAGGAAGGCCCCGCTTCGGCGGGGCCTTCCTCGTCTCCGGGCGCTGTTCCTCGGATCCTCCTCCGGGTCAGCCGTCCGTGCGCGCGAGGAGGCGTCGCCGACGAGCGCGGCCGAGCTGACGGCGCAGCAGTCCATGGCGCGGGCTGAACAGGTACACGACCGCGAACACCGCCCCCTGGGCGAGCACCACCATGCCGCCGGAGGCCGTGTCGAGCCAGTAGCTCAGGTAGATGCCGAGGACCGAGCAGGTCACGGACAGCACCGGCGCGATCACCAGCATCCGGCCGAAGCGGTCGGTGAGCAGGTACGCGGTGGCACCCGGGATGATCAGCATCGCGACGACGAGGATCACGCCGACGACCTGCAACGCCACCACCGCGGTGAGCGCGAGAAGGCCCAGCAGAAGGGCGCCGAGGAGGCGGGGGCTCAAGCCGATCGCGTGGGCGTGCGTGGGGTCGAAGGCGTAGAGCGTCAGGTCGCGCCGTTTCAGGACGAGGGCGAGGAAAGCGATCGCGCCGAGCACGCCGATCTGGATCAGGTCGCCGGTCGAGACGCCGAGGATGTTCCCGAAGATGATGTGGTTGAGGTCGGTCTGACTCGGCGTCACCGAGATCAGGACCAGCCCGAGTGCGAACAGCGTCGTGAACACGATCCCGATGGCGGCGTCCTCCTTCACACGACTGGTGCCGCGGACGAGCCCGATCAGGATGACGGCGAGGAACCCGAAGACCAGTGCCCCGAGGGCGAACGGGGCGCCGAGCACGTAGGCGATGACGACGCCGGGGAGCACCGCGTGCGACACGGCGTCACCCATGAGCGACCAGCCGACCAGCACCAGCCAGCACGACAGGAGGGCGCAGACGATCGCCGCGATGGCGGTCGTGACCAGCGCGCGCACCATGAAGTCGTACGCGAGCGGCTCGAGGATCAGATCCCACGGGGTCATGCCGCGTCCCCCCGGTCCCGGCCGAGGACGTCGAGCCCGAAGGCCATCGCGAGGTGTTCCGGGCGGAGCACCTCCTCGACCCCCGCGTGCAGGAGCACCCGGCGCATCAGCAGGATCGCCTCGTCGGCGAGCTCCGGGAGCGCCTGGAGATCGTGCGTGGAGACGAGCACCGTCTTCCCGTCGGCGGACAGCTCGCGCAGCAGGCGCACGATGGTCGCCTCGGAGCGCTTGTCGACGCCGGCGAACGGCTCGTCCAGGAGCAGGATCTGCGCCCCCTGGGCGATCCCGCGGGCGACGAACGTGCGCTTCTTCTGCCCGCCGGAGAGTTGGCCGATCTGCCGGTCGGCGTACTCGGTGAGCTCCACCCGCTCCAGGGCCTCGGCCACGGCGGCGCGGTCGGCGGGCCGCGCTCGCCGGGTGAGTCCCTGCCGTCCGTACCGGCCCATCATCAGGACGTCGCGCACGGAGACGGGGAAGGCCCAGTCCACGTCCTCGCTCTGCGGCACGTATCCGATGAGTCCGCGCTTGCGGGCTGCGGAGGGTTCGACGCCGTCGATGAGGACCCGTCCCCGGTCGGGGCGGACCATGCCCATGATCGTCTTGAAGAGCGTGGACTTGCCGGATCCGTTCATGCCGATCAGGCCGCACACGCGGCCGGAACCGACGCGGGCGGTCACGGCGTCGAGCGCGAGCACCTCGCCGTAGTGGACCGTGACGCCCTGGACGTCGATCGCGGCGGTCATCGGGCGCGTCCCGTCAGTGCCCGGGCGATGGTGTCGGCATCGTGGCGGATGAGGTCGAGATAGGTCGGCACGGGTCCGTCCGCCTCGGAGAGGGAGTCGACGTACAGGGTCCCGCCGAAGACGGCGCCGGTCGCCTCCACCACCTGCTTCATCGGTCGATCCGAGACGGTGGACTCGCAGAACACCGCGGGCACGTCGTGGGCCTGGACGAACTCGATCGTCGCCGCGATCTGCTGCGGGGTCGCCTGCTGTTCGGCGTTCACCGGCCAGATGTAGCGCTCGGCCAGACCGGCGTCGCGGGCGAGGTACGAGAACGCCCCCTCGCACGTGACGAGCGCGCGCTGGCTCTCCGGCAGGGTGCTCAGCTCGGCGACGAGCTCATCCTGCACGGTCTGGAGCTCCGCCTTGTAGGCCTCCCCGTTCGCCGCGTAGTCATCGGCGTGTGACGGGTCCAGCTCGCGGAAGGCGTCCACCATGTTGTCCACGTAGAGCTGGACGTTCAGCGGGCTCATCCACGCGTGCGGGTTGGGTGTGCCCGCATACGCATCGGCGGTGATGTCCATCACCTCGACGCCGTCGGAGACGACGACGTGCGGCACGTCGAGCTCCTCCACGAACTGGGCGAACCACAGCTCGAGGTTCAACCCGTTGTCGAGGATCAGGTCGGCGTCGGCGGCCCTGCGGATGTCGCCGGGGGTGGGCTCGTAGCCGTGGATCTCGGCTCCCGCCTTGGTGATCGACTCCACGGCGAGATGGTCGCCCGCGACGTTGCGGGCGATGTCCGCCAGCACGGTGAACGTCGTCAGGACCCGCGGGCGGTCGTCGTCGGGCGCGGCGCTCGGGCCCGCGCAGGCGGAGAGGACCAGGGACGACGCGAGCACGGTCGCGGCGAGCAGTCGGAGGCGAGGTTTAGGCATACCGAAACCCTATGTTTTCGGCGCACCGAAAACAAGCCGGGATCGGCGTCAGGGGGCAGCCGCCTCCGCGCTCCCCGCCCAGATCGCTCCGTGGTCCGCCAGGGCGGACAGCAGCCGCAGCCGCTCGTGGCTCTCCGAGCCGGATCCCGCACCAGCACCGGGATCGAGGATCT
>NZ_BCRA01000031.1 GCF_001552355.1 Microbacterium resistens NBRC 103078 | reverse complement strand
GGATCAGGTCGGCGTCGGCGGCCCTGCGGATGTCGCCGGGGGTGGGCTCGTAGCCGTGGATCTCGGCTCCCGCCTTGGTGATCGACTCCACGGCGAGATGGTCGCCCGCGACGTTGCGGGCGATGTCCGCCAGCACGGTGAACGTCGTCAGGACCCGCGGGCGGTCGTCGTCGGGCGCGGCGCTCGGGCCCGCGCAGGCGGAGAGGACCAGGGACGACGCGAGCACGGTCGCGGCGAGCAGTCGGAGGCGAGGTTTAGGCATACCGAAACCCTATGTTTTCGGCGCACCGAAAACAAGCCGGGATCGGCGTCAGGGGGCAGCCGCCTCCGCGCTCCCCGCCCAGATCGCTCCGTGGTCCGCCAGGGCGGACAGCAGCCGCAGCCGCTCGTGGCTCTCCGAGCCGGGGGCCGCCGTGTAGACGAGCAATGAGTGGGACGTCGAAGGGTCCACCAGGGTCTGGCAGGTCAGCTCGAGCGCCCCGGCCTCCGGATGCCGGAACCGCTTGACGTCTCGAGGGCGCAGGCCGATCTCGTGCCGGTCCCACACTCGACGGAACTCCTCGCTCTCCTCGAGGAGCAAACGGGCGAGATCGGCGGCGCGGGAGCGCGGCCCACGCCGCGTCTTCACATCCCGCAGACCCGACGCGAACATTCGGGTGAGGAAGGGATGCTCGTCCGGGTCGTATCGCTCACGTGTCTCCGGATCCGTGAACCACCGATAGCCGATACTGCGGGCCGGTCCGGCGAACCCTGTCAGGTCCCCGGCGAGCGCGACGCTCGACGGCGTCTGCCGCAACGTCTCGCCGAGCTCGGTGACGATCTCGGCGGGCGTGTCCTGGAGCCGGTCGAAGATGCGCAGCATGCCCGGCGCGATGTGATCCGTCTGACCTCGCGCCGGCGGTGGATGACCGGCGAGACGGAACAGATGGTCGCGCTCGTCCGCCGACAGATGCAGGCCCTGCGCGATCGACGCGATCATCTGCGCCGACGGGCGGGGTCCTCGTTCCTGCTCGATCCTCGTGTAGTAGTCGGTCGAGAGGTGACAGAGCACGGCGACCTCCTCGCGGCGGAGGCCGTCGATGCGCCGGCGCGCTCCCCGGGGGAGGCCGACATCCTCGGGTTGCAGGGCGGTCCGTCGTCGACGAAGGAAGTCCGCCAAGCCCGTCCGATCGATGTCCATGCGTTCCTCCGGTCCTGTCGCGAACGGTGTACGTCGAGACAATCACGGACCACCGCGCGCATCCACGGATCAGTGGTCCCTGGATGCGCTCCGGCCGGCGGGTCACGGTGGGAACAAGCACCCGATTCCGGTGCCGATCACCGAGGAGGTCCCCTTGCGCGTACAACTCCCTTCCCTTTCCGACCTCTCCGGACGCCGAGCGGTCGTCACCGGCGGCAGCGATGGGGTGGGCCTTCGCATCGCGACCCGCCTCGCTGCGGCGGGAGCCGAGGTCGTACTGCCCGTGCGCAACCGGTCCAAGGGGGAGGCGGCGCTCGAGCGCATCCGTCGCACCGCCCCGGCGGCCCGGATCACGCTGCGGGATCTGGACCTGTCCTCGCTCGACGCCGTCGCGGAGCTGGGCCGGGTCCTCCGAGCAGAAGGGCATCCGATACACCTCCTCGTGAACAATGCCGGCGTCATGACGCCCCCCGCGCGGCAGACGACCGCGGACGGGTTCGAGCTTCAGCTCGGCGCCAATCATCTCGGCCACGTCGCGCTCGTGGCCCACCTCCTGCCTCTCCTGCGGAGCGGACGGGGACGGGTGGTCTCGCAGGTCAGCGTCGCCGCGGCGCGGGGCTCGATCGCATGGGAGGATCTGCAGAGCGAGCACCGGTACGACCCGATGGCGGCGTACCGACAGTCGAAGATCGCCCTCGGACTGTTCGGCCTGGAACTGGATCGGCGCAGTCGTGCCGGTGAGTGGGGGATCACGAGCGCGTTGTCGCATCCGGGGGTTGCCCCGACCAACCTGCTGGCGGCCCGTCCGGACCTGGGGCGGTCCGAGCAGACGGCGGGGCGACGGATCATCGGGGCCCTGTCGCGTCGAGGGATCCTGTTCGGGACGCCCGAGAGCGCGGCGGAGCCCGCGCTTCTCGCGGCGACCGATCCGGCGGCCCCGGGGAACCTGTTCGGGCCGCGCGGACTCGGGCGCCTCGGTGGCCGACCGGCGGGGCAGAGGCTCTACCGGCCTCTTCGTCGGGCCGAGGACGCGGAGAGGGTCTGGCAGGTGTCCGAGACGCTCACGGGTGTCGCTTTCCCCCGCGCATCCGGCGGGTCCGCGGCGGCGTAGCCTGGAGGGGTGACTGCGTACGTCTCGGCTTTCGACCTGTTCTCCATCGGTGTGGGACCCTCGAGCTCGCACACCGTCGGGCCGATGCGTGCGGGGTACGACTTCGCCCGGCGCCTGACCGCGGGCGGCCGGCTGGAGGACACCGCGCGGGTGACCTGCGCGCTCTACGGCTCCCTGGGGGCGACCGGCCTTGGACACGGCACCCCCGATGCGGTCGTCGCCGGCCTGCAGGGCCTGGCCCCGGAGACCTGCGATCCGGAGGACGTGCGACGTGCCTGGTCGGACTGGCCGGACGGCGCGGAGCTGCGCCTGGACGGCACGCGCGGGATCCGCTTCGACCGCGACGACGTGACGTTCGAATCGCGCACGCGTCTGCCCGGACACCCCAACGCCATGACCCTCCGCGCGCTCGACGCGGACGGCGCGCTCCTCTCGGAAGAGACGTACTACTCGATCGGTGGCGGGTTCATCCGCCGGGACGGAGAGGACGCGGCGCTCGCGGACGCATCCGGCTCCACGCCGGAGACGCCCTTCTCCTACGGGGATGCCGCGACCCTGCTGGAGCTGTGCGACGAGCACGGGCTGACGATCGCCGAACTGGCGCGGCGCAACGAGACCGCGGTGCGCAGCGAGGAGGAGGTCGCCGCGGGCCTCGACGCGATCTGGGACGCCATGGCGAGCTGCGTCGAGGCAGGGCTGCACGCCGAGGGCACGCTGCCCGGGATCCTCAAGGTCAAGCGGCGCGCGTCGACGATCCGCGCACAGCTCGAGGCGACCGAGGCGGAGGGTCATCGCGAGGTGCCCGGCGAGTGGCTGGGGGCGTTCGCCTTGGCGGTGAACGAGGAGAACGCCGCGGGCGGCCGGGTCGTGACCGCGCCGACCAACGGCGCCGCGGGCATCCTCCCCGCGGTCGCCATGTACTGGTGGCGGTTCCTCGCGGACTCCGGGCTCGGCGCGGGCAACGCGGTCACCCCCTACGGCGAGCTCGTCGGCAGCGCCCTGCTCGGTTTCGGTCCGGAACGCTCGCTCGTCGCCGTCGGTGCGATCGACGACCCCGATGAGCTCGCCGAGGCGAACCGGCGCCGGGGTATCCGGCGGTTCCTCCTCACCGCGACCGCACTGGGCTCCCTGTTCAAGGCGAACGCGTCGATCTCCGGTGCCGAGGGCGGCTGCCAGGCCGAGGTCGGATCCGCGTGCGCCATGGCCGCCGGCGGACTGACAGCGGTGATGGGCGGGACGAACCGGCAGATCGAGAACGCCGCCGAGATCGCGATGGAGCACCATCTCGGCCTCACCTGCGACCCGATCGGCGGGCTCGTCCAGATCCCCTGCATCGAGCGCAACGCGATCGCCGCGTCCACCGCGGTCACCGCGGCCCGGCTCGCGCTGCGCGGCGACGGCACGCACTACGTCTCGCTGGACGCCGTCGTGGAGACCATGCGGCAGACCGGCCTCGACATGTCGACGAAGTACAAGGAGACGAGCGAGGGCGGGCTCGCCGTCAACGTCATCGAGTGCTGAGCGCGGCGGTCGTCACCGGTCTCTGAGCAGGCGCGCGGCGAACCCCCGCAGCTCCTGCGCGTACTCCCGCGGTTCCACCACCACGGCCGGGGGAAGCACCGCCAGGGCGTGGGCGAGCCACGGCCAGCCCGCCAGGTGCAGCGCCACGCGGGTGCGCCCCTCCGGCAGCGCCTCGATCTCCAGCTCCTCCCGGGGCAGCGCGTCCCGCACCGCATCGCCGTCGGCGTCGACGTCGAGCACGACGCGCGTCCGATCCCGGCGCAGGCCCGCGGCGAGGTGAGCGTCGGCGGCGGCCTCCGGAAGCGGGCGCGCCGCGAACCCGAACGTCGAGACCGCGGCGGCGGTCATCCGGTCGAGGCGGAACGTCCGCCAGTCCTCCCGGTCCCGATCCCAGGCCAAGAGGTACCACCGCAGATGCCGGTGCAGCAGGCGGTGCGGCTCCGCGCGCCTCTCCTGCCGGTCGCCGGGATAGGCGAACCGGACGATGAGGCGGCCCCGGATCGCATCGCCGAGGTCGGCGAGCAGGCGTGGATCGACGGCGGGGGACTCCGGCCACGACACGTCCAGGCCCTCGCGGAGAGCAGCGGCGCGGGGCCGCAGGTGATCCGGCAGGAACTGGTCGAGCTTTCCCTGGACCCGCGCGGACGCGTCCGTGAGCGATCCCGGGGAGTCGCCGGCCATGGCGCCGAGCACGGACAGGGCGACCTGGGTGGCCACGGCCTCGTCGTCCTCGAGCAGCAACGGTGGCAGGGACCGCCCCGAGACGAGCCGGTATCCGCCGCCGGGGCCGGGGCGGGTCCGCACGGGATAGCCGTACCCGCGCAGGCGCTCCACGTCCCGCCGCAGCGTCCGCTCGCTCACGCCGACCTGCGCCGCGAGCTCGGCTCCGGCGTACTCCCGTCCCGTCTGCAGCGCCGACAGCAGTTCCAGCATCCGCCGGGTGACATCGGCCATGCTCCGAGGATAAAGGAAATCCCGGCCAGGATCCGGCCGGATCTGCGCGTACGGTGGGCGCCATGTCCACCCCCGTGATCCGCATCCGCGGCGCCCGCGCCCACAACCTCCGGTCCCTCGACATCGACATCCCGCGCGGCCGACTCGTCGTGTTCGCGGGCCTGTCCGGTGCGGGGAAGTCCTCGCTCGTCTTCGACACGATCGCCGCGGAGGCCGGGTATCAGCTCACCGAGACGTTCCCGCCGTTCGCTCGCAACCGCATGCCGAAGTGGACCCGCCCGGAGGTCGACGCCATCTCCGGCGTCTCGCCGGTCGTCGTCATCGACCAGCGGCGGCTGGGCGGCAACGCGCGCTCCACGGTCGGGACCATCACCGACACGTGGACATATCTCCGCCTCCTGTACTCGCGGCTGAGCGAGCCGCACGTCGGTGAGTCCACGGCCTTCTCGTTCAACGACCCGTCCGGGATGTGCCCGACCTGCGCGGGGCTCGGTGAGGTCGTCACCAGCGCCGTCGAGCGGTTCCTCGACCTCGACAGATCGCTCGAGGACGGTGCGATCCGCGTTCCCGGGTTCGGGCACGGCGGCTACTTCTATCGCCAGTACGCCGACATCGGCAGCTTCGCCGTCGACACCCCGTTGAAGGACTGGACCGCCGACGAGCGACAGGCGCTGCTCTACGGCGGAGAGGCCGCTGCGCGCCTCGGACGCCGCCCGCCGAAGGACTACGAGGGGATCGTCCCGCGCTTCGAGCGCATCCACCTGCACACGTCCGACCACGTCTCGGAGCGCAAGGCCGCGGTCATCCGCGACTTCACGAGGTCCGAGACGTGCCCGGACTGCGGCGGAGACCGGCTGAACGAGGCGGCCCGCACGGCGACGGTACACGGGCGGACGATCGTCGAGCTCGCCCGGATGGAGGTGGCCGAGCTCCTGCCGTTCGTGCGGGGGATCCGGGACGCCGACACCGCCCCGGTCCTGGCCGCGCTCGTGCAGCGGCTGGAGACGCTCGACGGCATCGGGCTCGGGTACCTGAGCCTGGGGCGCGCGACGCCGACCCTCTCGGGCGGGGAGTCCCAGCGGATCAAGACGGTCCGGCATCTGGGATCGAGCCTCACGGAGATGCTGTACGTCTTCGACGAGCCGACCGTCGGCCTCCACCCGGAGGACGTCGACGCGATGATCGCGCTGCTGCGGGATCTGCGCGACAAGGGCAACACCGTGCTGGTCGTCGAGCACGATCCGGCGGTGATGGCCGCCGCCGACCAGGTCGTGGAGATCGGGCCGGCCGCGGGAGAGGGCGGTGGGCGCCTCGTGTTCCAGGGATCGTTCGAGGACCTGCGGCGCGCGGACACCGCGACCGGGCGTGCGCTGCGTGCTCCCCTCCCCGAACCCGGTCCGCCGCGGACGGGGGACGGTGTCGTGGAGATCCGGCACGCGACGCGCAACAACCTCCAGGACGTGTCGGTGGGGATCCCGCGCGGGGTGCTCACCGTCCTCACCGGCGTGGCGGGCTCCGGCAAGTCCAGTCTCGCGGCCGAGCTCGTCGCACAGCACGGGGCGATCGTGATCGACCAGCGACCGATCGCCGCGAACCGGCGATCGACGCCCGTCACCTACACGGGCATCGCGACCCAGATCCGCCGGGTCTTCGCCGATGCGCACGGGGTCTCGCAGGGGCTGTTCAGCGCGAACTCCGAAGGCGGGTGCCCCGCGTGCGGCGGCCTGGGCGTGCGCTACACGGACCTCGCCTTCATGGAGGGGAAGGAGACGCCGTGCGAGACGTGCGGCGGCCGCCGGTTCCGGCCGGAGGTGCTCGCGCTCACGGTGGACGGGCTCAGCATCGCCGACGTGGACGAGCTGACGATCGCCGAGGCCGTCACCCGCCTGCCGTCGAAGCGGATCCGGGACGCGCTGTCGCACCTCGCCCGCATCGGGCTCGGCTACCTCCGGCTCGGCCAGCCTCTGAGCACGCTGTCCGGTGGGGAGAGTCAGCGTGTGAAGATCGCCGCGGAGCTGCGCGACGCCGAGGAGTCCGCCGTGTACGTGCTCGACGAGCCCACCACCGGCCTGCACGCCTCGGACGTCGGGACCCTCGTCGAGCTGCTGTCGGCGCTGCGCGACCGGGGCCACACGGTGGTGGTGATCGAGCACAACCTCGCCGTCATCCGCCGGGCGGACTGGCTCATCGACCTCGGACCCGGCGCGGGGCGCCATGGCGGCCGAGTGCTGTACGAAGGCCCGGTGCCGGGGATCCGCGACACCCCGACCGCCCGCGCGCTCGCCGCGGAGGAGACCGCCCACCACGGGTGAGGCGCAGGAGGGGTGCAGGGCGACGTGGGTGTGGGGGTGGGTGCGTGCGGCGGGCGTGGGCGCGTGCGGGAGGAGTCCCCCGCGTCGGCAGGGCTGCGCGGAATAGGGTGGGGGGATGGTCAGTGCTCGCCGCCGCGGACGGCCGCGCGGGGAATCCGGGTCGCGGGAGCGCATCCTGTCCGCCGCCGTGGAGGAGTTCGGCGAGCACGGATACGAGGCGGCCACGATCCGCGCGATCGCCGGACGTGCGGACGTCGACTCCGCTCTCGTGCACCACTACTTCGGCACCAAGGCCGATCTGTTCGCGGAGGCGGTCGGGATGCCGGTCCGGCCCGACCACGACGTCCCGGGGATCCTCCGCGGTCCGCGAGACGGGGTCGGCGAGCGTCTGGTCCGGTATGTGCTGGAGGCCTTCGAGCGCCCGGAGGTGCGCACGCGCGGGGTGATGCTGCTGCGGACGGCGATCGGCAGCAAGGCGATGACCCCGCTCGTGGCGGGCTTCCTCTCCCGCGAGCTGATCGGGCGGGTCGCTACCGAGCTCGACGTGCCCGACGCCGAGCTTCGTGCCGGGCTCGTCGCCTCCCAGATGGCGGGGATGCTGATGGGGCGGTACGTGCTCCGCCTCGCGCCCCTGGCGGAGGCGTCGGTCGACGACCTCGTGGCGCGGGTCGGCCCGACGGTCCAGCGCTACCTCTTCGCATAGCCGCCGCGGATTCCCGCGCTCCCGCGGAGTTCGCGCGCCCCGGCGGAGTTCGCACGCTCCGGCGGAGTTCGCGCGCTCTGGCGGATCCTCTAGCGAGATTCCTCCGCCGCTATGTGCCGTCTCCGTGTGCCGGGGAGCGGAGCCGCGGGGGCGGGGGAGGGGGCGGGGTTCTTGACGGGGGAGAACGGCGGGCGGATAATTCATCGCATGATGAATAACGTCGCGGTGGACGTCGACGACCTGCGGGTCCGGCGGGGCCGGACCGAGGTCTTCGACGGCCTCTCGGTCCGCATCCCCCGCGGGGAGGTCACGGGGCTGCTCGGACCGTCGGGATGCGGCAAGACGACCCTCATGCGATCCATCGTCGGAGTGCAGCGGATCCGCAGCGGCACGGTGACCGTGCTCGGGGAGCCCGCCGGGTCCGCGCGGCTGCGGCGTCGCGTGTCGTACGGCACGCAGGGGGCGGCCGTGTACACGGATCTCACCGTGCGGCAGAACCTGCAGTACATCGCGTCCCTCCTCGGGGTCGACCGCGCCGAGGTGGATCGCGTGATCGCGGACGTCGGGCTCGCCGACCAGGCGCGGCAGGTCGCCGGATCCCTCAGCGGCGGACAGCTCGGGCGCGTGTCCCTCGGCATGGCGCTGCTGGGCGGACCCGAGCTGATCGTGCTGGACGAGCCCACGGTGGGACTGGATCCCGTCCTGCGCGCCGAACTGTGGACGCTGTTCCGCCGGATCGCCGATTCCGGCACGACGGTGATCGTGTCGAGCCATGTCATGGACGAGGCGCTGCGCTGCGATCGCCTGCTCCTCATGCGCACCGGACGCATCGTCGCCGACACCACGCCCGACGCTCTGCTCGCCGACACCGGCGAGACGGACGCGGAGGCGGCGTTCCTCGCCCTCATCGCTCGGGACGAGGCCTCCCACGCGAATCTGCGACGGGAGCACCGGCCCGGTCGCGAGCGGGCGTCGCGGAAGGGACCCGGCCCGGACCGTTCGCGACCGCCCGGCGCAGGGCCGCACGAGGCGGATCCGGAGCAGGCTCCGTCTCCGGGTGCGCCGAACGGAACGGAGGGCGGACGATGAACGGCCGACGTCTGTTCGCGACCGCCGGGCGGGTGCTGCATCAGCTCCGCCACGATCCGCGGTCCATCGCCCTCATGCTCGTGGCTCCGAGCCTGCTCGTCGGGCTGTTCGCGTGGCTGTTCGCGGATCAGGACGGGGTGTTCGACCGGTTCGGCGGCGCGATCCTCGCTCTGTTCCCCTTCATCCTGATGTTCCTGCTGACCTCGATCACGACGCTTCGCGAGCGCCGGTCCGGCACGCTCGAGAGGCTCATGACCACCCCGCTCGGCAAAGCGGACTTCATCCTCGGGTACGCGCTCGCGTTCGGCCTGATGGCGGTCCTCCAGGCGGTCATCACCGTCGCGTTCGCCGTCGGGGTGTGCGGTCTGGAGGTGGACGGACCCCTGTGGCAGCTCGGTCTCGTGGCGGTCGTGGACGCGCTGCTCGGGACCTCACTCGGCCTGCTGGCGAGCGCCTTCGCACAGACCGAGTTCCAGGCGGTGCAGTTCATGCCCGTGCTGGTGTTCCCGCAGATCATCCTGGGCGGGCTGTTCATGCCGCGCGATCAGATGCCGGATGTGCTGTCCGCGATCTCCGACTGGCTGCCGCTCAGCCACGCGATCGACGCAATCCAGGCCGTCGCCGCCGGAGATGAGGGATCGGATCTGTTGCGACCCGTGCTGATCGTCGCCGCGTTCGCCGTCGGGTTCCTCGTGCTCGCGCCGCTCACCCTGCGTCGTCGGACTCCGTAGCCGGCCGACATCGCCGGGGATGGCGAAGGGCCGGAGCGGCGTCGTCCCGACGATCGTCGGCGGATGCCCCTCCGGCCCTTCGGTCGGCGCGTGGAACGGTGTTACTCGGTCGTCTCCGGGGCGGCGTCCCGCACGGACGATGCGGATCCCGAGGCCGCCGTGGCCGGCGCCGCGGCACGAGGCGTGTCCTGCGCCTCCGCCACACCGGCGCCGAATCCGCGACCGATGGCCTGGCCCTGGATGATCGCGGCGAGGTCGAGCCCGGTCGCGGCGCTGACGCTGTCGAACACCGAACGCATCGCCTTCGCGCTGTCGCCGCCGACGACGCCCGAGGCGCCGTCCTCGCCCGATCCGCCGATGATCGAGACGTTCCCGATCGCGGCGTAGCCCTTGGCGAACTCCGCCATGATCGCGGGGAGCACCTCCAGCACACGCTGGGACAGGAAGGCCTCCTGGTTCGACGCGATGGCCTTGGCCTCCGCCTCCACCGCGGCGGCGCGCGCCTCACCCTCGGCGCGGATCGCGTCCGCCTCGGCGTTCGCCCGGAGGCGGCGCGCCTCCGCCTCGGCCTCGGCGAGGGCACGGAGCGCGCTCGCCTCACCGGCGGCCTTGGCTTCGGCGGCGGCGGCTTCACCGTCCGCGCGGGCCTTGTCCGCCTGTGCCTGCTGCTCGGCGATCCGGGTGCGGGCCTCGGCCTGCTTGACCTGCTCGATGGCCGCCGCCTCGGCGGCGCGCTCGCGCGTGTAGAGCTCCGCCTGCGCTCGCGTCTCCGCCTCGTAGCGCTGGGCATCGGCGACGCGCTTGACGTCCGCATCCAGCTGCGCCTGCTTGTTCTCCGCCTGCTGCTGGAGAACGGCCTGCTCCGCCTGCGCGCGGGCGAGCTGCTCGGCCTGCTCGGCCTCGGCACGCGCCCGGCCGATGCCGGCGTCGGCGTTGGCGGTGTTCGTGTCGAGCGCGGTCTGCTCGATCAGGTTGGCTTCCTGGTTGGCGATGTTCTTCTGGTTGATCGCACGGTCCGCGTTGGTCTGCGCGATCTCCGCGGCCTGGCGCTTGGCCTGGATCTCCGGGGCTCCGAGGGACTGGATGTACCCGACCTTGTCAGTGATGCCCTTGATCTGGAAGGAGTCGAGGATGAGTCCCTGTTCGGCCAGCTCTTGCGACACGTCCGCGGCGATCTGGTCGGAGAACTTCTTGCGCTCGCGCATGAGCTCGACGACCGACAGCGTGGCCACGATGCCGCGCAGCGCGCCCTCGAGCTGCTCGGTGGTGAACTGCTCGATCGCCTTGTCCTGCGAGGCGAAGCGCTCGGCGGCCCGACGCACGTACAGCGGGTCGGATCCGATCTTCACGATCGCCACGCCGTCGACGTTGAGCGTCACACTGTCCAGGGACTGGGCCTCGGCGTTGAGCGACACCTGACGGGAACGCAGCGAGATGATCTCGTGACGCTGGGTGATCGGGTTGACCAGCGACTTGCCGTTGACGATCACGGTGACGGGCGATTCGCCCATCTGGGTCTGGCTGGACCCGTCCGCCGCGATGACGGCCCGCTGCACCTTCTGTCGCCGGCCCGAGATGACGAGCGCCTCGTCGGCGCGAGCGACCTTGATCCAGCTGCGCGCGAACAGCAGCACGATCAGCAGGACGATGACGATGCCGACGACGGCGATGCCGGCGATGACCAAGATCCCGATCAGAGACGCGGGGTCCATGGTGTTCCTCCCCTCCGGGGCTCCCCGGTCGGAGAGCCGATGGCGCCGGCGCCGGATGCGCGGGCGCGTCCCCTCACTCTGCCAGATGCCCGGGCTCGGGTCCGTGGACGGCGGGCCGGGCGGAGTGCGGACGGGGCGGGGCCCGGGTCAGCGGTCGCCGCGGAGCTTGGCCGTCAGGTCGCGCAGCGTGCGCTGCTCCTCGGGGGTGAGCGCGGACATCTTCGACGCGATGGTGCGCGCGTGCACGAGGGCGATGCGGTGGAACGCCCGGCTGCCCTCCTCCGTCGCCCGGATGAGGGCGCCGCGCCCGTCCTGCGGGTCGATCTCCTTGGTGACCAGTCCGCGCCCGACCATCCGGTCCACGAGGCGGGAGACACTGGGCTGGCTGATGAGCATCCGCGCGGTCAGTTCGCGCAGCCGGACCGTCTTGCCGGGGCAGCGGGTGACCGTCAGGAGCACGTCGTACTCGGCGGCGCTGAGCCCCGCGCCCTCGAAGTCCGCGGACATCTCGACGAAGAGCTCGTGCTGGGCACGGAAGAGGCTTTCCCATGCCTCGACGGCCAGCTTCCGATCGCTCATCCCCTCAGGGTATAGCGAAGCTCGGACGCCGCGCCTTCCGGGGCCGGCCCGCGCCCGCCGACGCGCGCGGGGCCGCGGATCAGGGCGGCGTCGGCCCCGTCCGCGGGACATGAGTAAGGGCCGGTCGGAGAGGCTCCCGACCGGCCCTTGTCCCTTGCACCAAGAGTTCCTGCAATCACATGCGGTGGATGCCACAGCAAACATTCACCGTGCAGACACTGTATAACGGCGAGGTAACGAAAGCAACGGTTTGGTCACGAACTCAGCGGATCCCTCGGACCGAAGCTCCCGGCCCTGACTACTGCTCGTCGTCCGGCGTGGGGATCACGCCGATGCCGACGGCCTCGTGGTCAGGTTCGGGGTCGAGGGGCTTGTCGGCCTTGGGCTCCTCCCCGGGCTCCTTGGCGACGCTCGGCTCCTGCAGGTCCTCGTCCGAGGGCATCTCGTCCTGGTTGCGCTGGGCGTCCGCATCGGCGGAGTTGGTCGCGTCCGCGTCGGGCGAGGTGGCCGTATCGGAGTCGGTCGGCTCGGCGGAGCCGGTCGTGTCGGTCGTGTCGTCGGCTGGTGTGCTCATGGCGGGTTCTCCTCGCATCGGTCTCTTCTCGACCCGACGGGATGCGTCGTCGGTCCGCCCAGGATGGCGCGGACCCGCTCTCTGCGGAACGGGGTTGACGAGGGCCGCCGTGCGGGACAGCCGCCCCGGTGCCTCACCCCTCCGCGCGCCCGGTCTCCCGTGCGAGGAGGCGGCGGGCGAAGCGCACGATCCGCGCGGGATCCTCCTCGGCCATGAAGTGACCGGACTCCACCGCCTCGTATGTGAAGTCGGGCGCCCAGGCGCCCCAGATCCGCGTGGGGTCGAACCCGAGCTGCGCGCCCCAGTCCTGCGAGATCGCGGCGACGGGCATCGGCAGCCGGCGTCCGGCGTCGCGGTCGGCCCGGTCCATCTCGAGGTCGACGCTCGCGGTGGCGCGGTAGTCGGCGACGATCGACGGAACCGCGGAGACCGACGCGCGCACGTAATGTGCCCGCAGCTCCGGAGTGAAGGTCGTGCCGGTGGGGTCCCAGGCGTCCAGGAAGGATGCGAAGAAGTCCTCGGCGACGGCGGCGATCATCCTCTCCGGCAACCCCTTCGGCTGCGCCATGAGGTAGAGGTGCCAAGCGACCTTCGCGTCGATCCCGTGCAGGACGTCCCACGTGTCCATGGTCGGGAGCACGTCGAGGATCCCGATGCGGGAGACGGCGCCCGGGTGATCCAGTCCCGCCCGGACAGCGACCAGGGCGCCTCGGTCGTGGCCGATCAGGGTGAAGCGATCGTGGCCCAGCCGCGCGGCGACCGCGACGACGTCGGCGGCCATCGCGTGCTTCGAATAGGTCAGGGGCGTCTCGGCCTCCGGCTTCTCGCTGTCTCCGTAGCCGCGGAGGTCCGGTGCGATGACCGTGTGGTCGCGGCTCAGGTCCTGGGCGACGGCGCTCCACATCAGGTGCGTCTGGGGGAAGCCGTGGAGGAGGACGACCGCGGAGCCGGTCCCGGCATGTGCGACGTTGATCCCGACGCCGTCGGCGCCTTCGAGGCGGTCGTAGGCGAACCCGGGGATGGTGAGGTCGGTCATCGGTTCTCTCTGTTCGTGCGGAGGAGGATGGGCGAGGGGGTCGGCGCGCCGGAGAAGATGCCGCGCTGGCTGGCGGCCACGCCGCTGCGCAGGGCCGGGATCAGGACGGCGTCGACCAGTGCTTCGCGATAGGCCGCGTCCGTGGACAGGCCGTTGAGCGTGCGGAGCAGGAGGACGGCCGCGCCCACCTCTTCGTAGGAGAAGGGGTCGGCGGTGGGTGGCAGCTCGCCGCGCGCGATCGCCCCGCGGAGCACGGTGTCGGGGAGGCGAGCGCCGGTCGGCCCCGCGGACGCCTCGATGTGCTCGCACAGCTCCGGGTCGCGCAGGCCTGCCTGCAGGAGCGTCAGACCGATCGGCTCGCCGGCGGCCATCGTCGTCTCCAACCGCTCCAGGAGGGCGAGGAGGTCCCCGCGCAGGGAGCCCGTGTCGATCGGCTCCGGGGAGTTCCCCGACGCGGGGCCCGCCTTGATGGCGGCGACGATCATCTCCTGCTTCGTGGCCCACCGGCGATACAGGGTCCGTTTGGATGCCTCGGCGCGGCGCGCGATCTCCTCGAACGTCACCGCCTCGACGCCCGACTCCCGCATCACCGCGAGCACGATCGCGAGGATCTCGCGTTCCCGGGCGGCATCCCGGGGCCGGCCAGGGCGGCGCACGACCGGCTCAGTATTTGAATACGGCACGGGTCGTATCCTGACATGGGGTCACCGAAGGACGCGTGGTGCTCCGTTCCCGAATCAGCGAGCGGCGGGCGGCCGATCTGGCAGGCGGGGCAGCCGGCGGTCGCCCCGTGGGATTCAGCCCGGCGTGCCGCCCCGAGCGCCTGCCGTCAGTGCAACGGAGGCATCCAGTGCGATCCGTAGGAGCCGCACCTGCACCGGCTCGTAATCCTCCAGCCACTCATCCGTGGCCCGGTTTCCATGGGCGGCGAGAAGCGCTCCGTATCGGGCCCCGAGGGCCCGGGCGATGACGTAGACGGTCTCGCATTCCATGTCCATCGCCTCGGCGCCGAGCTGTTCGGCGGCGGCCAGGCGTCGTTGCGCGGCCTCTTCGAAGCCCGGGACCGGGCGACCCTCACCGACGTAGTACGAGTCGCAGGAGAGGACCGAGACAGAGGTCAGACGTTCGCCGCGTCGTTCGGCCGCGACGTCGAGCGCGGCGGCGACCGCGGGATCGACGTCGACCGGCGCGGTCCCGTCATCGTAGAAGCGTGCGGCGCCCCCGTCGCGGAACGTCCTGCGCACCGAGGTGATCGCCCCCGGTTCGATGTCCGGACTGGTCGCGCCCATCCCGCCGACGCGGATGAAGGTGCCTACGCCGAGCCGGTGCAGCTCGATCAGCGCGATCTCGGTGGATGGGCCGCCGATGCCCGTCGAGCAGACGGCGACGGATGCGCCGCGATACCGGCCGACGCCCAGGGTGAACTCTCTGCGGCTGCCGATGATCTCGAACTCGTCGAACAGCGGCGCCGACATCGACACCCGAGCCGGATCGCCGGGCAGGAGGCAGACCGGCGGCAGGGGCGAACCGTCAGCGGGGATATGCGGTGGGCGTCCGTCGAGCCACGGGTCCGCGGCCGACCGGGATGATGAGGATGTCATTTTCTCCTAGCGGAAGTAACTTGATCGCCTCGCCACGGTTCTGGACGACTGGCTGGCTCGTTCAGAGTACGCCCCCCGATCATTCCCGGGCTACCCAAACTGGAAACGTGTGTGTAATCTTGAGGAAATTTGACCGGTGGAGACTGGTGGTCTCTTGCTCGCCGGGTCAACGAAGCCCCGATACTTGACGGATTGTCATCCCCGAGACGACTTCCGCTCAGTGAAACCAAGGAAGCCATGACCACTTTGCTTGCCATCGAGAACGTCACGAAGACGTACCGCCGACGCGGCAATTCCGATGTGACCGCTCTGAGCGACGTCGATCTGACCATCGGCGACCAGGAGATCGTCGCGCTGATCGGACCGAGCGGGTGCGGGAAGTCCACCCTGCTGCGAATGATCGCCGGACTCGATGACGACTACTCCGGCTCGCTGCGCTGGTCTCAGCCTCCGCGCCCCGGCAAGGACATCGGCTTCGTCTTCCAGGAGGCGACGCTGCTGCCATGGCGCACGGTGAGCCGTAACGTGTCGCTCGGCCTCGAGCGTCAAGGGCTGGGTAAGGAGGCGCGCGCGGCGCGCGTCGACGAGCTGCTCGAGATGGTCGGACTGCAGGACTTCGGGCAGTCCTATCCGTCCCAGCTGTCGGGCGGAATGAAGCAGCGAGTCGGGATCCTGCGCGCCCTGGCGTACGACCCGCGGGTCCTGCTCATGGACGAACCGTTCGGAGCGCTGGACGCGATCACGCGGGACAAGCTGCAGGACGACCTGTTGGCGATCTGGGAACGGACGCACAAGACGATCGTGCTCGTGACGCACAGCGTCGAGGAGGCGGCGTATCTCGCCGACCGCGTCGTCGTGATGAGCCCGCGTCCCGGGCGGATCAAGGCTGTTCACGAGGTTCCGTTCTCCCGCGAGCGATCGAGCGAGACGCGTCAGCTTCCGGAGTTCGCCCAGTTCACCGGCATGCTCCGTGAGGAGCTCGGATGACCGCCGCCGAGGGCGTCGCGGCGCCGCGCCGGCGTGTCGGCGCCCTGTCTCTCCGCCCCCTCGCGCGCGCCGCCGCCTATGTCGTCGTCATCATCGTGATCTGGTGGGCCTACGTCACGATCGCCCAGGTGCCGGTGTATCTGCTGCCGAGTCCGGGTGCCGTGGCGACCGCGCTCGGCGAGCTCATCGCCAGCGGCGAACTCTGGGTACATCTGGGCTACACGGTCCGCAACATCATCCTCGGTTTCGTAGGCGGGGTCGTGATCGGCTGCGTGTTGGGCTACGTGCTCTGGCGGTCGCGCTGGGCGCGGGACATCGCCAACCCGTACATCGTGATCCTCCAGGCGGCGCCGAAGATCGCGATCGCGCCGCTGCTGGTGCTCTGGTTCGGGTTGGGCCTGGAATCGCAGCTGCTGCTCATCCTCACGCTGACGTTCTTCCCGATGATGATCGCGATGCAGCTGGGGCTGTCCTCCACGCCGCCGGCGCTCTGGGATCTGGGGCGCGTGCTCGGCTTCGGGCGTGCCCGATACCTCTTCCAGTTCCAGCTTCCCCACGCGATGCCCGAGCTGTTCGCGGGCGCGAAGATCGCGATCGTGGACGCGATGACCGGTGCCTTCCTCGCGGAGTTCATCTCGGCGCAGGAGGGACTGGGCTATCTCATGGTTCTCGGCAACACCTCGTACAACAGCTCACTGCTGATCGCCGCCGTCATCGTCACGATCGTCACCGGCCTCGCGGGCTTCGGCGCGATCTCGCTCGCCGAGCGCCGCATCCTGCGGTGGCGCTCCCACTGACCTGCACTACCCAGCGCACGACCCGAGAGGACAACGAATGTCACACAAGAACATCGCGGCGGTCGCCGCCGCGACCGCCGCTGCTGCACTTCTGCTCGCGGGATGCAGCCCGGCCGATTCCGCCGCGAACAACGCCGCCACCGGCACGCCGGGAGAGACCACGAAGGTGACGCTTCAGATCGACGGCTCCGCGGTGCCCTATTACGCACCGCTCTACGAAGCCGTCGAGCAGGGGTACTTCGAGGACGAGGGCATCGACGTCGAGTTCACCTATGCGGAGGGCTCGGCCATCCTGCAGAACGTCGCCGCGGGAAACGTCCAGTTCGGCTTCCCGAACGGCGACTCGGTCATCACCGCCAAGGCGAACGGGGTCGACATCGACGTCGTGCACACCACCTACCAGGAGGGGATCGGCGCCATCCTCTTCAACAAGGACACCTCGGGAATCTCCTCTCCCGCGGACCTGAAGGGCAAGCGGATCGCCGTCACGGATCTGGGCAGCCCCAACTACATCCAGCTGCAGGCGATTCTCGAATCCGCCGGGATGACCACCGACGACGTCGAGGTCTCGACCATCGGCGGCGGTGCGATCGTGCAGGCGCTGCAGAGCGGGGAAGTCGACGCGATCGCGTTCTCCCGGATCCGCTACTACGCGCTCCAGGGGGCCGGGTTCCCGGTGGGACAGATCCTCAGCAACGAGTACCTGCCGTCGTTCGGCAACGTGCTGGTCACCAGCCCGTCGTACCGGGAGCAGAATCCTGCTGTCGTGAAGGGCTTCGTCGCGGCGCTCGACAAGGGGCTGCAGTACGTCATCGACAACCCGGACGAGTCCGTGGCCTCGGTGATCCCCACGTACGCCGACACGTTCGCCGGACAGGAGGCCGCGGTGACGCAGGTGATCAAGGACGTCTTCATCTCGGATCTCTGGACCTCGGAGGACACCGAGGCCCACGGCTTCGGATTCGGGGACCTGAAGCGTTGGCAGGCGGCGATCGACAACCAGGCGGACTACGGGATCATCCCCCAGCCCTTCAAGGCCTCGGAACTGGTGGTGGAGCCCGGTGACCTCTGACACGTCGAGGCTGTCGCGGGCGAGGTCGCTCCTGGTCGGGACGGCCTCGCTCGCCGCGGGCCTGCTCGGGTGGTGGGCGCAGGCCGAGTTCGGCGGCATCCCCGCGTACGTCCTCCCCGGCCCCGGTGCCGTCGTCGCACGGGCGCAGTCGCTGCTGGCGAGCGGCTCGCTTCAGCTGAACACCGCGCAGACGCTGGCCGAAGTGCTGCAGGGGGCGGTGATCGGGGCTGTGGCCGGTGCCGTCCTCGCCATGCTCTTCTACCGGGTGGACATCGTCCGCCGACTGCTGATGCCGATCGTCGTGGTCCTCCAGGTCACGCCGAAGATCTCGATCGCTCCGCTCCTGATCCTCTGGATCGGGCTCGGCATCGGCTCGAAGATCACGCTGGTGGCCCTCGTCGTGTTCTACCCCGTCCTGATCACGATGCTCGCCCGGCTCGATTCCCTTCCTCCGGCCATGATCGACCTCGCCCGCGTTCTCAACATGAGCGCCCTGCGACGCGCGGTGCGCATCGAACTGCCGTTCGCGCTTCCCGCGTTCGCATCCGGCCTCGGCATCGGGTTGCTCGCGGGAGTGACCGCCGCCGTGATCGGCGAGTTCATCGGTGCGACGGCGGGTCTCGGGTTCCTCGAGAAGCAGGGGCAGGACAACGACGACGTCTCGCTGGTGATCGTGGCTCTGATCGTGCTGTCGCTGATCGGCTGGGCCTTGTTCCAGGCGGTGCGGGTAGCGGAGCGCATCCTGACTCGGAGGTACGTGTGACTGCAGCGACCATGGCGGTGGCGCGAGAGTCGCGAGCCGACCTGCGGGTGCGGATCGGCTCGCTGGTTCTGTCCAATCCGATCATGCCGGCGTCCGGGTGCTTCGGGCCCGAGCTGGCGTCCCTGATGCCGTGTCACGAGCTCGGCGCGGCGGTCACCAAGACGGTGTTCGCCGAGATGCGCGGCGGGAACGGGGCGCATCGGCTCAGCGAGACGCCCGCGGGCATGGTCAACAGCGTCGGGATCCCGAGCCTCGGGCCTCGCGGCTATCTCGAGCATCTCCACCCGGCGTACCGTGCGTTGGGTACCCCGGTGATCGTGAGCGTCGGTGGGCACCGGACGAGCGACTACGCCCCCGTCGTCGCCGAACTCGCCGATGCCGGGGACGCGTACGAGATCAATGTCTCGTGTCCGAACCTCGACGCGGACGGGCGCGACATCGGGTCGGATCCTGCCGCGATCACGGAGGTCATCACTCAGACGCGACAAGAGACCGACAGGCCGTTGATCGTGAAACTGCCGCCCATGGTCCCGTCCATCGCCGACTGCGCCGCCGCTGCGGAGGCCGCGGGCGCGGATGCGGTCTGCGTGTCGAACTCGCTGCCGGCGCTGCCTCTGGACGAGCGCACGCGGCGACCGATCCTGGGCAACGTCGTCGGAGGGCTGACCGGGCCCCTGATCAAGCCCATCGTGCAGAGGCTGGTGTGGCAGGCTGCGCGTGCGGTGGACGTCCCCGTCGTCGCGTGCGGCGGGGTCATGACCGCGGATGACGCTCTCGACTACATCAGTCTGGGAGCGCGCGCCGTGCAGGTGGGCACCGCCACCTTCTCGCGCCCGACCGCCATGGTGGATATCGTGCGAGAACTGCGATCCCGGGTCACCGCGCGGGGCGCAGCGCGACTCGAGGAGCTGGCGAGGCACTGATGACCGACGACACCCCACGCGACGCGAGCACGAACCTCATCGGAACGTCCCGGGTTCTTCGCGTCCTCAGCCGCCTCGCCGATGCGCCGTCGGGGCTGCCGATGAAGACGATCCACGCCGAACTGGGGATTCCCTTCGCCACGCTCCATCGCCTCTTGGCCACGCTCGAGGCCGAGGGATGGGTGGTGCGGTCTCCGACCACCAAGCGGTACCGGCTCGGCGCAGAGGCCACACGGCTCGGCCGGGAGCACCGGCGCACCGAGACCACCGTGGATCCCCCCGACGCCGTACGCGCGGCCGCCGAGACCACCGGTGAGACCGTCTTCCTCACCAGGATGTACGACACACGCGTCGTCTGCATCTCGCTCGTGGAGGCCCGTCACCCACTACGGCTCTTCGTGCACGCCGGGCAGGAGATGCCGCTGCACGCGGCGGCATCGGCGAGAGCGATCCTCGCATTTCAGGATCCGATGTTCGTCGAGAGCCTGCTCACCTCAGCGCCTCGGGACGCCTACACCCCGGGCACGATCCGCGAGGTGAACCGGGTCATCGATCACCTCGCGCAGGTCCGGGAACTCGGCTTCGACGTGTGCGACAGCGAACTGGACGACGACGTCTGGGCGGTCGCCGCCCCGGTGTACGAGGCGGACGGGCGCGTCGACGTCGCCGTGACGATCGCCGCGGCCGCGGCGCGCATGGACACCTCTGCCGCCCGGGTCAAGGCCGCAAGAGCGGTCATCCTCGCAGGACGGGCGCTCTCGCTCGCGAACGGGTACGCACGGGCCGAGTCGGATCCCATGGCCACCACCGAGGAGCTGCGCGAGCAGATGGGAGAGTTCCGATGACCGGTAGCTGGATCGACGATTCCCTGTGGCGGGCGGAACTGCAGGCAGACCTCCTCGCGGATGGCGGCTTGGCGAGCAGCGGCGGCACCCCTGCGTGGATGCGCCGCCCGTCGACCTTGCGTCGAGTCGCCAGCGAACTGTCCCGAGCGCTGCCCGCCCATTTCGACCGGATCGTCGCAACGGGCGGGGGAGCGGACGCGCTCGGCGCCGCGGTGTCCCTGGCGACGGGTGTCGCATATCTCAACGGCTCCGACGCTCTCGTGCCGGGGGAGGACGTCGTCGTCGTGGCTGCTTCGGCCTCGGATGCGCGCGCCTACCGCAACGAAGCCGTCCGCGTCATCGCCCGTGTGGCCGTCTGGAGCACGGAGCCCGGCTCGGATGCACTGTTCACCACCACCCCGGCCGTCCGCGGCCTCACCTGAAGGAGTCGACATGAGCACGATCGCTGACGAGATCCGCCGGATCACCGCCGGAGCCGAGAACCGGCTCAATCCCGAGATCGATCCCGCTGCGACGCGGTCGATCGCCGACGAGATCGCTGTCGCGGTGCGCGGTCTGGACCTCGGCATCGACGCCGTCGCGAGCTGGGCGGGACCGGGGAACGCGATGATCGCCTTCGCGGTGGCGGAGGCACTCGGGGTCCCTGCCGTGCAGCTCGCCGAGGACGAGGGGCTGCTCTACTTCAGCTGGGCGATGCCCGCCAGTCGCGTGGTGCTCGTCGCCGCCGCGGCCGAGACGTCACGGCAGATCGACGTCGCCGCCCAGGCGCTCGCGGGAGCCGGCCACACCCATCTCGCGGTCGCCCAGCTGGTCTCCGCGGACGGTGATCGCGACGGGAGCCTGACCGTGCGCGCCACGGACGCCGCACAGTGATGGGGGCCGCAAGCCTCACCGCTCGCAGTGCCGCCGACGCCTCGCTGCTCGCTGCCGACCTGGCGCGCTTCGCGGCGATCAGCGAGCCCGGCGACGGAGTGACCCGCCTCGCGTACACCGCACTCGAGCGCGAGGCGCACACGCTCTTCGCCGACCGGATGCGGGGTCTCGGGTGCGATGTGCGCACGGACGCCGCAGGAAACACCATCGCCGAGCTGCCGGCGACCGTCAGCACCGACCGCGGCGCGATCGGCACGGGATCGCATCTCGACAGCGTCGTCCACGGCGGCCGGTTCGACGGCATCGCGGGCGTGGTGTCCGCGATGGAGGTCGCGCGGCTCGCGGCGGACTCATCGGCGCCGCGCCGGCGGCCGTGGCGGTTCGTGGCGTTCGCGGCGGAGGAAGGCGCACGGTTCGGGCAGGCGTGCAACGGTTCGCGCATGGCCGTGGGCCTCACGACGACGGCCGACACGCGACGCCTGCGAGACGCCGACGGCGTCTCGATGTACGACGCCATGTCCGAGGTCGGTCTCTCCCCGGACGGCCTCGCCGCGCAGGAGTGGGACGCCTCGCAGTGGCATGGGTTCATCGAACTGCACGTCGAACAGGGATCCGTCCTCGATGACGCCGACATACCGATCGGCGTCGTCGATTCCATCTCGGGCAGCACGCGTCTGCACGTGATCGTGGAGGGCACGGCGTCGCATACGGGAGCGACCCCGATGCACAAGCGACGTGACGCGCTGGTCACCGCGGCGTCCTGCGTCATCGCGGGAGACCGCATCGCCAACGACGCAGCGCATCACGGGACTCGAGTGACCGTCGGCCGGCTGGACGTGCTCCCGGGGGCCATCACCACAATCCCCGGCCGTGTCGATTTCGTTGTCGACGTGCGCGACGTCGACAGCGAACGTCAGCGGACCACGGTCGATCAACTCACCGCGGCGTATCGGGACATCGCGGACGAGGCGGGGACCGCGATCTCCGTCGAGGTCATCGCCGACACCTCGCCGGTGGTGCTGCCGGCGGCCGTCAAGGACCACATCGCCGCTGCCGCTGCGGAGCGAGGTCTCGACTATCGTCTCCTCGCCAGCGGGGCGAGCCATGACGCTCAGCAGGTGAACCGGAGGATCCCCGCGGGAATGATCTTCGTGCCCAGCGTCGGAGGCCTGAGCCATGTGCCCGAGGAGCACACGGACGCGCGGGACCTCGCCCGCGGCGTCGACGTCCTGCTGTCCGCTCTCTACCGACTGGATGACGAAGAATGATCGGACCGGCGCTCGCTGACCGGCTGCGCGTTCAGCTCGACGCGGCAGCGCATTCCGAGCCCGTCTCCCAGGACTCCTCCGTGACCGTGCACGAAGAGGTGAGCGAGACGTACCGCCGCCTGGTCATCGTGGCACCGGACATCGCTCGCCGGGCGATGCCGGGCCAGTTCGTGATGCTGACCGTCCCGGGCCGGGAACGAGTGCTGCTCCCGCGTCCTATGGCGATTCACCGACGACGTCCCGAGGACGGCACGATCGAGCTCATCTACGGTGTGGTCGGGCGGGGCACCCAGGCGCTGGCGGAGGTGGAGACCGGATCACAGATCCTCGTCACCGGTCCGCTCGGACGCGGGTACGAGATCCCGGCCGCGGAGGGCCCCTTGCTCCTCCTCGGCCGCGGGATCGGAGTCTGCGCCTTCATGACGGTCGCCGAGGACGCGGCCGACAGGGCCATCGAGACGACTGCGGTGCTCAGCGCGCGCACGTCGCGACGGGTGATCGGCGAGGACGACTGTCGCGAACTCGGCGTGCGAAGCATCGCCGTGCACGATGACGACGGCTCCAGCGACCCCGACGTCCTGGCCGGACGGCTGATCGCAGACTTCGATCCTCGTCCGCCGCGCGCGATCTTCGTGTGTGGATCGTCCCGCCTGACGCTGCTCGCGGCCCGGCTCGGCGAGCGATGGGGCAGCGCCGTCCAGGTGTCGCTCGAGGCTCACATGGCGTGCGGGATCGGATACTGTCACGGGTGCGCCGCTCCCGTTCCCGCGGACCCGTCCCGGGAAGGGCCTCTCGTCTGCGTCGACGGCCCTGTGTTCGACGTCGTGGGAGCGTCCGCGTGATCATCGAGGCCGTTCGGATCTTCGACGATCCTGGACGGATCGTCGATCTGCACGTCGACGAGTCCGGTCGTCTGTCCGCCATCACCGGTTCTGCGGCGCAGCGCAGCGCCCTGGTCGTGCTGCCGGGGTTCGTCGATCTGCACACCCACCTTCGCGAACCCGGCGGAGAGGATGCGGAGAGCATCGAGTCAGGAACCCGTGCGGCGGTCGCCGGCGGGTTCTCCGACGTCTTCGCGATGCCGAACACCGAGCCCGCGACGGACGACGTCGACAAGGTCTTGCGCCTTCGTCGTGCGGCCCGTCATTCTCCGGCGCGCGTGCACGCGATCGCGGCGGCCACGGTGGGCAGGGCAGGGCGACGACTGGTCGACGTGGAGGATCTGCGAGCGCATGGCGTGTCCGTCTTCTCCGACGACGGCTCCTGTCTGGACGATCCGGCGCTGGTCGAGGATCTGCTGCGCCGGCTGGCACGACTCGGCGGGGTGTTCGCTCAGCATGCGCAGAGCACCGTGCTCGCGGGTGCGGGCGTCGCCAATGCGAGAGTCGCCTCTCGTCTGGGTGTCGTTCCCTGGCCGGAGGAGGCCGAGGAGACCGTGATCGCTCGCGACGTGGCTCTCGCCGAGGCGACCGGCGGGCACCTGCACGTCTGCCATGTCTCCACGGCGGGTTCCGTCGAGATCATCCGCAACGCCAAGCGTCGTAGGGCACCCGTCACGGCCGAGGCGACCCCGCACCACCTCGTCCTCACCGACGAACTCGTCAGCGCGGACGACGGCAGGTTCAAGGTCAACCCTCCGTTGCGCGGGCCGTCCGATGTCGAGGCCGTGCGCAGGGGGCTGCGCGACGGCACGATCGACATCGTCGCGACCGATCACGCCCCGCATCCTGCGGCGCGCAAGAACAGGCCGCTGGCGGATGCCGCCTTCGGCTTCACCGCGCTCGAGACGGCGCTGCCCATCGTCGCCGAGGTCTTCGAGGACGCGGCGGGCACGGTCGACTGGCCGGCTGTCGCGCGTGTGATGGCTCATCGGCCCGCCGAGATCGGCGGGATCGCGGGGATCGCTGGCCGTCCCGTCGCCGTCGGCGAACCGGCGACCGTGACCCTGATCCGCACGGACGACTCGCGTGTGATCCGCGGGGCGCGCCACGTCAGCCGATCAGCGAACACGCCCTTCGAGGACCGGGTGGTGCGCTACAGCGTCGAGGCGACATGGGTCGACGGGCAGCAGGTCTTCCGGGGTTCGCGCGAGCGGTCGTGACGTCACCCGCCGTGCGGTGCGGCCAGGCGCGTCAGTGCGAGCAGTAGATCCGTCTCCACGGCCGAGGCCCGGGCGGCGCAGGAGTCGGGGAAGGCCCAGGAAGAGGCGGGGCGACGAGGGGGATCCGACGACGCCGCGGTCGAGTCCCGGCAGGGCGAACGTCGGATCCGACGACGGCCATCGTCGGTCGCGCAGCAAGACGGCACGGCCATACGGCCAACGAAGAGGGCCGCCGGTCTTGCCTGAGAACGGCAGAAGATGTGCCTCAGGCAAGACCCGCGGCGTCAGAGACTGGGGAGGCTCTGACTGGTCGTGGACTGGGGTTCCACGTGTGGGCTGGGGACCCACTGTCGAGATTAGGGCAGATTCGCCGTCCGTCAGAGGGACGAAGGTCGAAAGGCTAGTGGACCTTTGGCCAGGCTTTGGTCGACCATCATCCGTTCACTCGGCGGGCGCGGCCACGGCGGTCCCGGCCAGCGGGAGGCGGATCGAGACCAGCCAGTCCTCCCCGTCCTCTCCCGCGTGGAACTCGCCGCTCACGCCGAGCACGCGCTCGGCCATCCGGTTCAGGCCGGTCCCGGTGGACGGGAGGTCTCGCCGGGGCGTGGCCGGACGCGGGCTGCGGATGCTCATCCGCACGTCGTCCTGCCCGACGACGATGGCGAGGCGCACCTCGCCCGGCGCCGCGTACTTGAGCACATTGGTGGCGGACTCCCGCACCACGCGCGCGAGGATGATCTCGGCTCCGCGAGGGATGCGCTCGTCGGCCGGGTCGCCGACGACCGTGACGGGATGCCCCGCCGCCTCGAACTCCTCGCGGGCCTCGGCGACGGCCGCGGACAGATCGCCGGATCCCACCTCCGTGCCGCGCGGGGCGTCCTTGGCGAGCTCGATGACGAAGTGCAGATCGCTGAGGGCCTTGCGGGCCGCGGAGCGGATGGCGTCCTGCGAGGTCGGCCGGGTGGCCTCGTCGTCGAGGAGCTGCGCGTGCATGGCGACGATCGTCAGATGGTGGGCGATGCTGTCGTGGAGTTCGCCGGCGATCCAGGACCGCTCGGCGAGCACGGCCTCGCGCTCCTTCTCCGCGCTCGCGGCGAGCTCGTGCTCGAGGCGCTGGCGACGGGCGTACGCGGCGCGGATCCCGAGGCCGAGCGCTCCGGCCGCGACCGCGATGATGAGGGCGACAGCCACGTTGACGGACGTCGCCCTGTTGTCCTCGGAGGTGGTGAAGACGAGTGCGGTGTAGAGGAGGAGGCCCGCCACGTAGGAGAGGATCACGGACGCGGATGCGAGCCGCAGCACGAGGAGTGCTCCGATGGCGGCCGCGAAGAGCCCGGGCCCGCCGTGTCCCGTCGCGAGCGAGACCGCGACAGCCACGCCCAAGCCGCAGGTCGCGATCACCGGCGACCAGAGAAAGAGAAGGAACGACAGCGTCGTCGTCACACTGACGACGCTGCGCAGCGGATCGGGGGTTGGAGCCGTCAGGAAGAGGAGCAGATCCACGAGCACGCTGCCTGCCACGATGGCCACGAGTGCGATCCACTCAGGCCGGTGGAGGCCCTCTGCCCGGCCCAATCGAAATCGATCGAACGCGTAGCGAGGGCGCTCTCCTTCGGCAGGCAGGCCGTTCGACATGCCCTCAGTCTCCTCTATCGGCGTCAGGCGCGGCGGAAGAAGTTGTAGATGGCGTCCCAGAACGTCATGATTATCGCACCTCCTCATTGGCTGATCGTCTTGATATCTCTGATCTTTCCGGTCAGCAGAGGCGCGCACATCTGACTGTTAGGCAGGGTTTCGATAGCCGAAAGTCGTAGATCGGGGCAGACCCGACGGGGGTCTTCGTATCCGGAACGACCGGACGGACGTAGGATCGGCCCATGGAAGAGGGCGGCACGGGGGAGATCCGAGTACTCATCACGGACGACGATCCGTTGGTGCGCGTGGCGTTGACGCACTTCGTCTCGCGGGCGCCGGAGATCACCGTCGTGGGAGAGGCGACCGACGGCGCAGAGGCGATCGAGGCCTTCGAGCGGCTCCATCCGGATGTCGTGATGATGGACATCCAGATGCCCGGGATGGGCGGGATCGAGGCGACCGAGGAGATCGTGTCGCGCTGGCCGGAGGCGTGCGTGGTCGCCGTCACGACGCTGGACACCCGGGAGACCGTGCTCCCGATGCTGAGCGCCGGGGCCTCCGGGTACATGCTCAAGGACTCGAGCGCCGACGAGATCGTCAGTGCGCTCAAGCAGGCGTATCAGGGGGAGAGCTCGCTCTCACCGAGGATCGCCGCGATGCTCGTCCAGCACGTCCGCGACACGAAGCAGGCCTCGGGCGCCTACGGCCTGGAACCGCTCACCGATCGGGAGAAGGAGGTGCTCCAGCGCCTCGCGGAGGGGATGTCGAACTCCGAGATCGCCGTGGCGATCCACGTCTCGGAGGGGACGGTGAAGGCGCACCTCGGCAGCATCATGGCGAAGTGGCAGGTGCGCGACCGCGTGCAGGTCCTCGTGACGGCCGCACGCGTCGGCCTCGTCGAATTCGTCTGAGGCGGAGGCGCCCCTCGATCCGACGAGGCCTGTCCGACGGTGCCCGATACGGGCCGCTGCCGCCGGCTCAGCGCAGCGCGGTGATCGCGCCGGTGATCAGCAGCGTGACGACCGTCGTCCACCCTACGATGGCGACGCCCTGCCAGAACAGGATCCGCGCCTTGCCGATGCCCGAGGCGGCGAGCATGGTCGCGGTGAAGTGGGTCGGGAGCAGCAGCGGGCCCAGCAGGCTCACGCCGGGGACCCCGTAGCGCTCGAACGCCCGCTGGAACTTCTCCCATCGCGCACCGCGACGCTTGCTGCCGGACTCCGCGGGGGCGTCCTCCAGAGACGACGCCGCGCTGCCCGCAGCGACCGCCGTGCGTGACCGCCGGCTGCTGGTGATCGCGCTGCGTGCACCGGAGCTGAGCAGCACGAGGACCGTCACGCAGAGGAAGTTGCCGACGATCCCCGCGATCGCGGCGACGACGGGAGCGATGCCGCCGACGATGCCGATCGCCGCCGCGCCCTCGCCCTCGATGAAGGGCACGGCTCCGGCCAGCGCGACGATGAGGGGCTGGACGAGCTCGGGCACCTTCGCGACGAGGTCCTGGAAGGTGTCGATGAGGTTCATGGTCGATGCTCCTGTCGGTCCGCCGGGGCGGGTGCGCCGGCAGAGACCAGTCCACCGGAGCCGGTCGTGCGGCGGCAGTGCCGCCGCGTCATCGATGGTCGTGCGGTTTGCACCGGCAGACCGTGACAAGTGTCATGGCCCTATCGTGGGGCGGGTGAGCACCGCGTCCGATCGTCCTGCGCCGGCTGCCGACCCGTCCCCGGGAGCACGCCAGCTGGCGAGGGGGATCACGGCGACCTGGTGGTACACCGCGTCCGCCGTGATCGCGTTCGAGGTCGCGGTGCTCTTCCTCTGGGCCGTCGTGATCGCCGCCGACGGCACCGGCCCCGCCGTCCCGCTGACGATGGGCCTGGGCGGGTCGCTCTGGGTGGCGTCGACACTGCTGCTCCTGCGGGACTACCGCCGGCGCGGCGACGCCGATCGCCCGCGGTCGCGGTGGCGTCTTGTCGCGCCGGTCCTGGTTGCCGTGGTGTTCGGCGTCCTCGCCGGGTATCTCACGGGGAGCTGGGTGGTCCTCGCGACGCCCGTGGCGCAGTGCGCGACGCTGTGGAACTGGCCGAAGGGCGTCCGGCTCCGGGTGGTCGTCGGGCTCACCGGCCTCCTCCTCGTGCTCGCCGTGATCGACGGGGCGCGCGGCATCCCGTGGTTGATGCCGATCGGCTGGGTTCCGGTGTTCTTCGCGGTGACGCTGCCGTCGATGAGCGTGACGTCGCTGTGGTGGTGGGACGTGCTCGTCGCCCTGGACCGCGCGCGGCTGTCGGAGGCGCGGCTGGCGGCGACCCAGGAGCGGCTGCGCGTGGCCACGGACGTCCACGACCTGCAGGGCCACCACCTGCAGGTGATCGCGCTTCAGCTCGAGCTCGCCGAACGCCTGATGGGGAGGGACCCGGACGCGGCGCTGGAACAGCTCCGCGCGGCCCGCGCCAGCGTGGACGAGGCGCGTCAGGGCACGCGAGACTTGGCGCTGCGGTTCCGGTCCGTGCCGCTCGGCGATGAGCTCGCCAACGCCCGGGACCTGCTCGCCGCCGCGGGGCTGGCCGTGGAGGCCGACATCGCCGCCGACGCGGACGAGGCGCCGACGGCGGCCCTCGGACCCGTCATCCGGGAGACGACGACCAACGTGCTGCGGCACGGGGGCGGGCGGCGCGCACGTCTCACCCTGCGTCGTGAGGCGGCCGGCTGGCGCTATGAGATCGTCAACGACGCGCCGTCGGACCGCCTCGCCGACGCGGACGGATCCGGTCTGGAGGGCATCGAGCGGCGGATCACCGAGGCCGGAGGTACGATCCGGGTGCGTCGCGGGGCGGACGAGTTCGCGCTCTCGGTGTCCGTGCCGGACGGGGACGCCCGATGATCCGGGTCCTGCTCGCTGACGACGAGGGGATGATCCGTTCCGCGCTCGCGGCCCTGCTCCGGCTGGAGGACGACATCGACGTCGTCGCCGAATGCGCGGACGGCGATGAGGCGCTGGCGGAGGCGCTGCGTCTGAAGCCCGACGTGTGCCTGCTCGACCTGGAGATGCCGGGCCGAGACGGCGTCGAGGTCGCGGCGCAGCTGGGCCGGTCGATCGCGACCCGCTGCGTGGTGGTGACCAGGCACGCGCGCCCGGGCGTGCTGCGCCGCGCCCTCTCGTCCGGCGTCGCCGGTTTCCTGCCGAAGTCCCGAGGAGCCGACGAAGTGGCTGCGGTCATCCGCCGGGTCGCCGCAGGTTCGCGATACGTCGATCCCGAGGTCGCCGCCGACGCGCTGAGCGACGAGCGCTCGCCGCTGACCGACCGCGAGCTCGACGTGCTGCGTGCGGGGCGCCGCGGCGAGACCACCGGGCAGATCGCGCGGACGCTCTCGCTGGCGCCGGGGACGGTGCGCAATCACATCTCCGCTGTGCTCGCCAAGCTCGGGGTCGCCACCCGCCAACAGGCGGTGCTCCTCGCCGAGGAGCGCGGCTGGATCTGATCGCCCGGGCGGCGTGCGCGACGGAGGATGACGGCTGTCCCACCGCCCGCGCATCAGCGGTCGAGGAGGCGGTGGAGGTCGCCCGCCGCCGCGAGGAGGGCGACGCTGCGGCGGGAGAGGTCGGCCAGGCGCTGCTCGAGGAGGGCGCGGGCGGGGAGTCCACGCCCGTGGGACCGCAGGTCGTCGAGCACCTGCCCGATCGGAGGGATCGGGTAGCCTCCGGCACGGAGCGCCGCGACGATGCGCGCGGCGTGGATCGCGTCCGCGCCGAAGCGACGGACCCGGGTCCGCTCCGCACGCTCGGGGCGGACGAGCCCCTGGTCCTCCCAGTGGCGCAGGGCCGAGGTGCGGACGCCGAGGGCATCGGCGAGCTCGCCGATGCCCATCGCGTCCCTGTCGTCGAAGGGTGCGTCGTCGTCCCGGAGGATCGCGTCGAGGGACCGGAGCGCCTCCCGCACGCGACGGCGCTCCTCGGCGATCCCGGTATGGAGGTCGTCGAGCATCTCGGCCGCCGCATCGAGGGACGAGGTGCGGAGGACGGGCAGGAGCCGACGGGCCGGGACGGGACCGACCGCCGCGGCGAGGGCGCGGTAGGCGCGGAGCGCGAGGAGATGCTCCGGCCGGTAGCGGCGGTACCCGTTGGGTCCGCGTGCCGCGGGCGGGATCACGCCCAGCCTCTCCAGATCACGCACCTGCTGGGTCGAGTAGGAGACCATCCGGCCGATCTGCGCGGTGGTGAAGATCCGCTCTTGAGGCTTTTCCATGGAGATCCGCTCGCTGACATCGCAAAGTCCACATAAGCACATGAAGCGGACCATGGAAGCATGACGATGCAGCAGATCCTCGACGCCGTCCACGGGTTCGACGGCGTCCTTGTCGTGGAACCCCACTCGGCGCCGTTCCCGGAACTCGCGTGGGGCGACGCCTTCTTCTACTACGCACCCGACGGCGTCATGCCGGAACGGACTCAGCCCTACGGGACGATCATCACCAAGGACTATCCCGACGACGAGAGCTCGCGACTCTCGGCCGCGGGGCGCTTCCGCGTGAACATCCACGTCGGACGGAAGCGGCTCGCGGAGGTGGCGGACCCGGCCGCGGACGCGGCGGGCGTTGACGTCATCGCCCGGCACCCCGTGTACGGAGACGCCGGGTGGGTGTCGGTCGTGAACCCTGGGGCGGCGACGACGGGCACCGTCCTGGCTCTCCTGAAGGAGGCGCATGACGCCGCTCGCGCCCGTACGCGGCGTCGCGCGGAACGAGGGTGACCCTGCCGCGCTCGGCGCAAGCGCTGACCGAGACGCAGCGCCGGACCTTGGCGGCCTACGCCTCCGAATCCCGGTCGTCGCGGCGCGTCAGGGACTGCGAGGCTGCGGACGACGAGACGGCCGGACCGGATTCGTTGGCGGGCGTGCCTCGCTGGGCGGGGTCGTCATGACGGCGCGCCCAGATCAGCGCGACGGCGAAGACACCGAGGAACAGCAGATAGACCAACAGAACCCCGATAGGCAGGTCGAAGCCGAGGGGCGTCGGAATGACGCCGAGGTCGGGTTGAAAGTTGTCCCATACGAAATGGAGGGCGATCGCGGCGGCGAGAAACCCGAGCAGGGTTCCCCAGGCCTTGCGCCCACGGACCAGCAGGAGTGCCATCCCCATCCCCGCGAGGCCGGCGAACACGTTGTGCAGCCCGAACCCGATCAGAGCGCGTTCGGCGAGCACCGTCCACGCTTGACTGGCATCGTCGAGGTTGATGACGTAGGTGGTGTCTTCGAAGGCCTCGAACCCGAGACCCGTGAAGTACCCGACGATCAGTCCGTCGAGCGGGCCCCGCAGCTCGCCCCGGATCATCCACAGCAGGGTCGCGGTGATCGCGAGTTTCGTCAGTTCTTCCCCGAACGGGGCGGTCACGGATGACTGCCACGGATTCAGGCCCGCAACGGTCGTCGCGAAGAACGCTCCGAACCCGATCGAGAGCCACCGGAACCGCCACGGCACACGATTCTTCGGGAACAGGGCGATCCCGATGAGGACCAGAACGGCGGCGATGCCGACCCCGCCGGCCCACCCGACCAAGGCCTGAGTCGGCTTGAGGACAATCTCAAGGAGGTACATGGCGGCCCCGGCTGCCGAGATCACCGCCATCACCACGCAGATCCAGGTGGTGGCTCTCTTCACGGGGGGCGTCATCGTAGACACGGCTCTCTCCTTCCTTCCTGGCTTTGCGGATGCTCGGGTCAGACCCGTAAGGGACTGAGCACTTCTCACGAGCAGTTTGCAAGAGCGCGCATTCGGTGCCGCCGTCGCTTATGTGGTTCCCCGTACGGTCCCGGAGAGGGGTCGGAGCCGATCCGCGACGCCGACGAGTCGGTCACAGGTCGGCGCTCTGAGGGCCTCGCGGGGAGACGCGCGGAGCGTCGAGCGTCGCGTCCGCGGCACCGAGGGCGTGCAGGCGCTCGACGAGAGCGCGCTCGGCACGGCGGTACGGGGCGTCGCCGCCGCGGAGCACCGACTCGGCGTTCGCATGCGCGAGCAGGGCCTCGAGCTCGAAGACGAGCTGCCGTGCGTCGTCGAGCCCGGGGAGATCCCCGTCTGCCATCGCTCGGGAGATCGAGATCTCCAGGTACGAGCGCCAGAGCTCCATCGCCTCGGAGACGGCGTCGCGCACGGCACCCGGGCGCGCCGCGTACTCCGCGGCGACGGCGAGGAAGAAGCAGCCGCCGGTGAACGTGCGCCCGGACGAGTAGTCGATCCAGGCGCGCACCAGGGCGCACAGGCGCGGAAGGCCCCGCGGGTATGCGCGCGCGGGCTCGACCACGACCTCGATGAACACGCGGCGAGCCTCGGCGACGACGGCGAGCTGGAGCTGCTCCTTGGATCCGAACAGGGCCGCGACACCGCTCTTGCTGGCATCGGTCTCGGCCGCGAGCCGGGCGATCGAGACCCCGGTGAGGCCGTCCGTCGACGCGAGCTGGGTCGCGACCGACAAGACGGCTCGGCGGGAGCGGTCTCCCCGCGCCCGGCGTCCGTCGATCGCTGTTGTCATCGCCCCAAGGTATCAGTACGATCGTGCGTATAGATATATGAACGATCGTCCGTATTGTTTGGAGTCGCCATGGATGTCCGGTCCCTCGTCCGCTCGCTCGACCGTCTCTCGCCCGTCCTGGCCGCCGCAGCGACCTATCCCGGGTACATCAGCGCCGGCCGTCGGCTGCCGGTGCGCCCGCGCGACCGGGCGACCCACGACGACGCCCGGCGCCGGGTCCGCGACCTCGGCGGGCACCGCGTCATCGTGTACGAGTGGGGGACCGGACCCCGCGCCGTGCTCATCGTGCACGGCTGGCGCGGGCGGGCATCGCAGTTCGGAGCGATCATCCGCGAGCTGCTCTTCGCAGGCTACCGCGTCGTCGCCTTCGACGCGCCCGCCTCCGGGGACTCGCCGGGGCGACGCACCCACGTCGGCGAGTACCGCCGGATCATCGACGCCCTGGCGCAGGAGGAGGACGGCGGGAGCTTCCACGCGGTCGTGGCGCACTCGGCCGGAGCGCTGGCCGCGCTCACCGCCGTCGCCGACGGGGGGATCTCACGGCGCATGGTCGCGATCGCACCGGTGGTCCGGTACTCGGCCCTCAGCGAGGCGTTCGCGCGCGGAGCCGGACTCGGCGAGAAGGCGAGGATCCGGCAGGAGGGATGGTTCACACGGCGGCTGCGGCGCGACGGCGTCGACGCGGCGTCCTACGACCTGCTCGCCCGCGAGCTCCCCGCGGACCTCCGGATCCGGATCGTCCACGATGCCGGGGACGGGTGGTCCGAGGTGGGAGAGAGCCGGCGCCTCGCCGAGCGGCATCCGGGCCGGGTGGAGGTGACCGAGACCACCGGACTCGGGCACACCCGGATCCTCGAGGCGGACGTGACGCTCGACACCGTGCTCGAGGCGGTCGGTGCCGTCGCCGTCGCACCCGGCGAGACGACTCGGCCCGGCGTGCCGGCGGCTTCGCGGGCCGGATCAGGACGCGACGCGGCCTGACCGGGGTTGCGTCACGCCGCCGAGGCCGCCAGCCGGAAGCCGACGCCGATCGCGCGCAGATCCTCCTCGTACGCGCCGTGCCGACGTGCGCACCGGGCGAGATCGCGGTCGTGGCGGAACGCGCCGCCGCGCGTGATGTGCGGGTCGAACGCCCAGGACTCCGTCGCGGCGAGCTCAGGCGGCGCGCCCGGATAGGGAGCGTAGAGCGTGGACGTCCACTCATCCACGTTCCCGGCCATGTCGAGGACGCCGAACGGGCTCGCGCCGCCCGGGAACGAGCCCACCGGAGTGGTCGTGCCGAGTCCCAGATCCACGAGGTTCGCCAGCCCGCGACGGTACTCGTCGCCCCAGGGGAACTCGCGCGCGTCGTCGCCTCGGGCGGCCCGCTCCCACTCGTCCTCGGTCGGCAGGCGCACGTCCATGCCGGTGCGGCGCGCCGTCCACGCGCAGAAGGCGACCGCCGCATCCCAGGAGACGCCGAACACCGGGTGGTCCGCCGGGCCGTCCGGCAGCGAGCGACCGGTCTCGGCGGCGAAGGGCTCCCACTGCCCGACCGTGACGGGAGTCCGCGCGATCCGGAACGCCGGCACGCGGATCCGCGTGCGCGGGACCTCCTTCACGTACCAGGCCATGGGGACGCCGGTGTCCGAGAACCGCTCGGCGATGTCGGGGAGGTCGTCCGCGGGCGTGCCGCGCAGGAGCGTCCCTGCGGGGATCTCCACCCAGTCGATGGCCTCGTCGGGCATGCGTCCTCCTTGTGAGATCCGGTCATCCCATCCTCCCGGCATCCCGGGGCACGGGCGCCGTTCGTCAGAAGTCCACGGTCGTGAGCGTGGCGAGGTGATCGCTGGCGCCGGCGCGGACGACGGTCGAGGAGACGACGGACAGGCCGCGCTCGAAGACCTGGTCGATCCGCGCGAGCGGGAAGGCCGCGGGCCACGTCAGGCCGAGGCCCGCCTCTGTCGGGCGCACCCAGTCGGCGCTCGCTCGCAGCGGTCCCAGGGCCGGGTCGGTGGGCGTCGCGTTGAAGTCGCCGACCGCGAGGACCCGGTCGGCGTCGTCCGCGGCGATCTCGTCCGCCAGCGCGGAGAGCATCGTGTCCCGTGCGTGCTGCTCGCCCGGCCGCAGGGAGGCGGCATGGATCAGGTAGACGCTCAGGGGGCCTGCCGGCGTGTCCGCGACGACGCGCAAGGCGCGGTTCCAGCCGAGCCCGAGATCGAGCGGCTCCGTGTCGACCAGCGGGTAGGCGCTCCAGACGCCGACGGTCCCGATCCGGTACGAGTACGCGAACCGCTGCCCGAGGAGCTCGTCCGCCACCGCGCCGCTCTCGCCGTCGAGCTCGGTGAGCGTCACGATCTGCGCGCCGGTGTCCATCAGCGTGCGAGCGGAGGCGGCGACCCCTCCGGAGTTCGCCTGCACGTTCTGGCTGGCGACGGTGAGGGCGCCGGTGCCGGACCCGGGGAGTGCGGGCAGCGCCGGGATCATCGCGAGAGACCAGACGACGCCCGCGGCGAGCGGGACGAGGACGGCCCGCCGCGCGAGGAGCGCCGTCAGCACGACGGCCACCGCGATCGCGGCGCCCACCCACGGCAGCGTCGCGGCGACCAGCGCGCCGACCTGCCCCGGGAGCATCCCGAGGAGCACCCACACGGCGAGCAGCACGCTCGCC
>NZ_BCRA01000030.1 GCF_001552355.1 Microbacterium resistens NBRC 103078 | reverse complement strand
GCGCGGGCTGACCGTCCGCGGCTTCGGCACGGGGCCGGGCGCCGACGTGCGCGCGGTCGACGTGGACGTCGACGCGAGCGGGACGACGTGCACCGTCGTCCTCGCCGGCGACGACGGCGAACAGCGCCTTCCGCTGCGCCTGCAGGTCCTCGGCGCCCACCACGTCGGCAACGCCCTCGCCGCGATCACCGCCACTGCCGCGCTCGGGGTGGCCCCGGGCGACGCGGTCCGCCGTCTCGAGACGGTCGAGATCGCCGAGCGGTGGCGGATGCAGCCGATGGGCAATGACGAGGTCCGCATCATCAACGACGCGTACAACGCCAGTCCGGACTCCATGGCCGCGGCCCTGCGCACACTGGCGCAGATCACGCGGCCGGGGGAGCGCACCGTCGCGGTCCTCGGCGCCATGAGCGAGCTGGGGGAGGCCGCCGGCGACGAGCACGACCGCATCGGCCTGCTCGCCGTGCGTCTGAACATCCAGCGCATCGTCGTCGTCGGCGCCGATGCCCGCAGGCTGTACCTCGCCGCGGTCGGCGAGGGGTCGTGGGACGGGGAGGCCGTGCACCTGCCGGATGCGGACGCCGCGTACGACTACCTCCGTGAGGAGCTGCGCCCCGGCGACCGCGTCCTGGTCAAGTCGTCCAACTCCGCCGGGCTCCGGTTCCTCGGCGACCGTCTGGGAGAATCGTTCTCGTGAGGTCCCTGCTTACCGCGGCGGCAATTTCGCTCGCCTTCACCCTCTTCCTGACGCCGGTCTTCCTCCGGCTGTTCCGGAAGTGGGGCTGGGCGCAGGTGATCCGCACCCCCGAGGCGATCGAGAACCCCAGCCACCACGCCAAGCGCGGCACGACCACGATGGGTGGCACGATCTTCATCGTCGGCACGATCGTCGGCTACACGATCGGCACGCTCACCGGCGGCAGCTCTCCGACCGCGTCGGGGTGGCTCGTGATCTGGATGATGGTGGGCTTCGGGATCGTGGGCTTCATCGACGACTTCATGAAGGTCCGCAGCCAGCGCAGCGCCGGTCTCTCCGGATGGCGGAAGATCATCGGTCAGATCCTCGTCGTGATCCCCTTCGGCATCGTCGCGCTCACCACGACGAACCAGTGGGGAAACACCCCCGCGAGCGGCTTCATCTCGCTCTTCCGGGACATCCCCGTCCTCTGGCTCTTCGCGCTCGGGCCGATCGTCGGCTGGGCGCTGTACCTCATCTGGCTGTCGCTGATCGGGATCGCCGCATCGAACGGGGCGAACCTCACCGACGGGCTCGACGGGCTGGCCGCCGGCGCCGGGGTCTTCGTGATCGGCGCCTACAGCCTGATCTCGTTCTGGCAGTTCAAGCAGTCCTGTGTGGCCCCGGCGCTGGAGTCCTCGGTCCAGGGCGGCTGCTACGACGTGGCCAACCCGTTCGACCTCGCGGTGATCTCGGCCTCCTTCGTCGGAGCGCTCGTGGGCTTCCTCTGGTGGAACGCGCCGAAGGCGAAGGTCTTCATGGGCGACGTCGGATCCATGGCGATCGGCGGCGTCATCGCGGCGATGGCGATCCTCACCCGCACCGAGCTGCTGCTCGTCCTCCTCGCGGGCGTCTTCGTGATCGCCCCGGGCTCGGTGATCGTCCAGCTCACCTACTTCAAGCTCACCCGCGGCAAGCGACTGTTCCTGCAGAGCCCGTTCCACCATCATCTCGAGATGCGAGGCTGGCCGGAGAGCACGATCGTCGTGCGGATGTGGATCATCGCCGGGCTCCTTGCGGTGTCGGCCGTCGGCCTCTTCTACGTCGAGTGGCTCACCCGGTCATGACCCGCGACCTCGACACGCTGACGAGCTGGCACGCGGACTGGAAGGGCCTGCGCGTGGCCGTGCTCGGCCTGTCGGTCACCGGCTTCTCGGCCGCGGACACGCTCACCGAGCTCGGCGCGGAGGTGCTCGTGCTCTCGGAGTCGGCCTCCGACGACTATCGCCGCCTGGTCCCCGTCATCGGCGCGGGCCTGCACCTCGGACCGCTGGACGAGGTGCCCGAGGCTCTCGCGGCGTTCGCCCCCGAGGTCGTGATCGCGTCCCCGGGCTTCGCGCCGTCCCATCCGGTCATCCGCTGGGTCCGGGACAACGGGATCGCGCTGTGGGGGGACGTCGAGCTGGCCTGGCGCGTGCGGGACAAGGTGCTCCGTGCCGATGGCACGCCGGCGGAGTGGACGCTGATCACCGGGACGAACGGCAAGACGACGACCACCCGGCTCGCGGCCTCGATGCTCGTCGAGGGCGGGCTGCGCGCGGCCCCCTGCGGGAACATCGGCGTCCCCGTGCTGGACGCCGTCCGCGACCCCGAGGGGTTCGACGTCCTCGTCGTCGAGCTGTCCAGCCACCAGCTCTGGTACCTCGGCCTCAGCGCACCCGCGGGGCAGATCGTGCCCCGGTCGTCGGTCTGCCTGAACCTGGCCGACGACCACCTCGTGTGGCACGGCAGTGCCGCCGCCTATCGGGACGCGAAGGCCGTCGTCTACCGCAACACGACCACGGCCTGCGTCTACAACAAGGCGGACGAGGCGACGCGCCGCATGGTCGAGGAGGCGGACGTCGTCGAGGGCGCCCGCGCGATCGGCTTCGATCTCGGCATCCCCGGCCCCAGCGATCTCGGCATCGTCGAGGGGATCCTCGTCGATCGTGCGTTCCTGGAGGAGCGCCGGAGCAGCGCCCTGGAGCTCACGACGGTCGCCGCCCTCGCCGAGCGCGGTCTCTCCGCCCCGCACATCGTGCAGAACATCCTCGCGGCGGCGGCCATCGCGCGTTCCTTCGGCGCGGCGCCGGAGGCCGTCCGGGACGCCCTGGAGGCCTTCCGGCTCGACCCGCATCGCATCGAGGTCGTGGCCCGTTCGGGCGGTGTCACCTGGATCGACGACTCGAAGGCGACCAACCCGCACGCGGCGCAGTCCTCGCTCCGTGCCTTCCCCGGGGCGATCTGGGTCGTCGGCGGCGATCTGAAGGGCGTCGACCTCTCCGAGCTCGTCGCCGGAGCCGGGGCGACCGCGCGCGCCGCGATCGTGATCGGCGCGGACCGCGGCGAGGTGCTCGCGGTGTTCGAGCGACACGCGCCGGCGGTCCCGGTGATCGAGGTCGTCCCCGGCGAGACTGAAGGGGTCATGAACCGCGTCGTGGAACTGGCGGCCGGGATCGCGCATGACGGCGACACCGTGCTCCTCGCACCCGCCGCAGCATCCTTCGACCAGTTCGACAGCTACGCGGATCGAGGCCACCGCTTCGCCGAGGCGGTGCGGCAGTGGATCAGTCGGGGGAGCGCGCATGACGCAGATGACTCGCCCCGCGATGACGACCCGCGGGGCGGCTGACGGCGGCGGGCGCGGGCTGGCCGCTCGCGTCTCCCTGGGCCGCATCTTCACCCCGGTGTCGTCCGAGTTCGTGATCATCGCCTCCACAGCGCTGCTGCTGACCGCGTTCGGGCTCGTGATGGTCCTGTCCGCCACCAGCGCGACCGCGGTGGACCGGGGGGAGGGGCCCTACGACGTCGTCCTGAAGCAGGGGGTCTTCGCGCTCGTCGGCGTCCCGTTGATGTTCCTGCTCAGTCGCCTTCCCGTGGAGTTCTGGAAGCGGATCGCCTGGCCCGCGCTGATCCTGACGACGCTTCTGCAGCTCCTCGTGTTCGTTCCCGGTCTCGGTGTGGAGAACGACGGGAACCGGAACTGGATCCTCGTCGCGGGACAGAACATCCAGCCCTCGGAGTTCCTGAAGCTGTCGCTGGCGCTGTGGGCAGGACTGATCCTCTATCGCAAGCAGAAGCTGCTGCGGCTGTGGAAACACGTCTTCATCCCGCTGATCCCGGTGTCCGCGCTCGTGATCGGGACGGTCATGGGCGGGCACGATCTCGGCACGGCCATGATCCTGTTCCTCGTCCTGCTCGGGGCGCTGTTCTTCTCCGGCGTGCGTCTGCGGATCTTCCTGCTGCCCTTGCTGCTGTCGCTGGTCGCGGTGGCCGTGCTCGCCCTCACGAGCAAGCGCCGGATGAGCCAGATCATGAGCCTGTTCAACCCCGACACGATCGACTGCTACTACACGGACTGCTATCAGCAGCTGCACGCCGTCTGGGGGATGGCGAACGGGGGGATCTTCGGTCTCGGGCTGGGCAACTCGCAGGAGAAGTACGGGTGGCTCCCCGCGGCGTCGAACGACTACATCTTCGCCATCGTCGGCGAGGAGCTGGGGCTGATCGGCTGCGCGATCGTCCTGGGCCTGTTCGCGATGTTCGCAGTCGGGGTCTTCCACATCATCCGAAAGACGGCCGATCCGTTCGTGCGCATCGTCTCCGGCGGCATCGTCGTATGGGTGATCGGGCAGGCCCTCATCAACATCGGCGTCGTGCTGCGGATCTTCCCGGTCCTGGGCGTCCCGCTGCCGTTCATGTCGCAGGGAGGCACCTCGCTCGTGTCGGTGCTGATCGCGTGCGGTGTGCTGCTCTCCTTCGCCCGATCGCTGCCGGCGGGTGCGTCCGCCGGCGCCCTTCGCGGGCCGGCGCTCCGGGAGGGGCCGGCAAACCGGGGTAGGGTCGCTCGGTGACCACCTATCTTCTGGCCGGCGGCGGCACCGCCGGCCATGTCAACCCGCTGCTCGCCGTCGCGGACGGGCTCGTCGCCCGCGATCCCGACGCCTCGGTCCTCGTTCTCGGCACCAAGGAGGGGCTGGAGGCACGCCTGGTGCCCCAGCGAGGCTACGAGCTGCTGACGGTGGACAAGGTGCCGTTCCCGCGGCGGCCGAACGGCGCGGCTCTCGCCTTCCCCGTGCGATTCCCCCGGGCCGTTCGCCAGGTGCGCGACCACCTGACGGGTCGGGGGGTGGATGTCCTGGTGGGATTCGGCGGCTATGCGTCGGCCCCGGCCTATGTCGCGGCGCGCCGCGAGGGGGTCCCGTCCGTGGTGCACGAGGCGAACGCGCGCCCTGGGCTCGCGAACGTGCTCGGCGCGCGCTCCGCGGCCGGAGTCGGGGTGGCCTTCGAGGGCACGCCGCTGCGCGGCTCCACCCTCGTCGGGATGCCTCTGCGGCGCGAGGTCGTCGAGCTCGACCGTGCCGCGCGGCGGCTCGAGGCGGCGGCGGAGTTCGGTCTCGACCCGGCGCGACCGGTGCTGCTGGTGTTCGGAGGATCCCTCGGCGCGCAGCGGATCAACGAAGCCATCGCCGGATCGTGGCAGGACATCCTGGCCACCGGATGGCAGCTCCTGCACGTCACCGGAGAGCGGTCGGATCTCGCCGACCCGGGTGCCGCCGGCTACACGATGCGCCGCTACGTCGACCGCATGGATCTCGCGTTCGCCCTCGCGGACCTGATCGTGTCGCGCTCCGGCGCCGCGACCGTCAGCGAGGTCAGCGCCCTCGGCATCCCCGCCGTCTACGTCCCCTACGCCGTCGGCAACGGCGAGCAGCGCCTGAACGCCGCCTCCGCGGTGGCGGCAGGAGCGGCCCTCGTGGAGGACGACGCGACGTTCACGCCCGAGCGCGTCCGCGCCGTCGTCGTGCCGCTGCTGCAGGACGCCGGGCGCCGTGAGGCCATGGCACGTGCCGCGGAGGACGTCGGCTCGCGGCGAGGCACCGAGGACCTCATCGCCCTGATCGATCGCGCGCTCGAGCGCTGACCGAGCACCTCGGCCGTGCAGCTCGAAGAGCACCGGGCATCGCCGGACGGCGCGCCCCGGAGCCCGCTCCGAGCCGGGCGACTTAGGATGAGGGAGCCATGATCAGACCCGACCTCTCCCTCCCGATCCCGGACGAGATCCGCTCCGCCCACTTCATCGGCATCGGCGGATCCGGCATGAGCGGGCTCGCTCGGATGTTCCTCGACGCGGGCATCCGCGTCTCCGGTTCGGACCGCGCGGACAGCGCCGCCCTGCGGGCTCTCGCCGAGCGGGGGGCCACCGTCCACGTCGGACACGACGCCGCCCATCTGGGCGATGCGGACACGGTGGTCCACACCGGCGCGATCTGGCCGGAGAACCCCGAGTACGTGACGGCCAAGCAGCGCGGGCTGCACGTGATCCACCGCTCGCAGGCGCTGTACTGGCTGATCGGCGCTCGACGCCTCGTATCGGTGGCGGGAGCACACGGGAAGACCACCTCGACGGGCATGATCGTGACGGCGCTTCAGGCGCTCGGGGAGGACCCGAACTTCGTCAACGGCGGCGTGATCGAGCAGCTCGGCGTCTCCAGTTCCTCCGGTGCGGACGACCTCTTCGTCATCGAGGCGGACGAGTCGGACGGGACCTTCCTCCTCTACGACACGGCGGTCGCGCTCATCACGAACGTGGACCCGGACCACCTCGACCACTTCGGCTCCGACGAGGCCTTCCACGATGCCTTCGTCCGCTTCGGGAACGAGGCCTCCGAGGCCGTCGTGATCTCGAGCGACGACCCCGGTGCGCTGCGGGTCCGTGCGGGGCTCACGCACCCGACCGTCGTGACGTTCGGGCAGGCGGATGACGCCGACGTCCGTCTGACGGACATCGCCACCGACGGTCCGGTCGCAGCCACGATCGAGCACGCGGGCGAGAGCGCACGCATGCAGCTCGCCGTTCCTGGCGTCCACAACGCCGTCAACGCCGCCGGCGCGGTCGCGGTGCTGCTCACACTGGGCCACCGTCTCGCCGAGGCTGTCCATGCGGTGGAGGGGTTCGCCGGCACCGTGCGGCGCCTCGAGCTGCATGGCACGGAGCGTGGGGTGAGCGTGTACGACGACTACTCGCACCACCCGACCGAGGTCCGCGCGGCGCTCGAGGCGATGCGGACGATCTCCGGTCCCGGGCGGATCATCGCGATCCAGCAGCCGCACACGTACTCGCGCACCCAGCACATGTACCGGGAGTTCGCCGAGGTCCTCGAGCGCTTCGCCGACCACACGGTGATGCTCGACGTGTACGGGGCGCGGGAGGACCCGGTGCCCGGGGTGACCGGCGAGCTCGTCAGCGGCGCCTTCGCGGATCCCTCCCACGTGCACTTCGTGGCGGACTGGCAGGAGGCGGCGGACTACACCGCCTCCGTCGCCCGCGAGGGGGACCACGTCATCACGCTCGGCTGCGGGAACGTCTACCAGATCATCCCTCAGGTCCTCGAGGCGCTGCGGCGCACCGGGGCGTGACCGGTGCGGCGGCCCGCCCCGATCCCTCGGCCGGCTGAACCGGTCGAGCCCGCGCCGCCCGCTCGGCCCGCGGACGTCGAGCGTCCTCCCTCCGGGGCGACGGCGGAGGATCTGCAGGAGACCGCGCCGATCGCCCCGCTGCTGCCGGGCCTGATCCGTCCGGCGTCGCCCCCGCAGCCCGCGCCCGTGGATCGGGAGGGACCCGCAGAGCCGGGGGTCTCCGACGGCCGGCTGAGCCCACGTGACGTGTGGCGCGCCGCCAAGGCGCGGCGCCGGACGCTGCGGGCCGAGATCCGCCGCTTCACGCAGCGCTCGCGCCGGCGCCGCCTCGCCTGGATCGGGGGGATCGCGGCGGTGCTCGCCATCGTGCTCGGAAGTGCGGCGACCGCGTACAGCCCCCTGTTCGCGCTGGAGAAGATCACCGTGGTGGGCACGCACGCGCTCAACCCCGAGGAGGTGGCGGAGGCGCTTTCGGGACAGAAGGGCACGCCGTTGGCGTTGATCAGCTCGAGCGAGGTGAAGGAGGCGCTCGTCGCTTTCCCGCTCATCGAGACCTATCAGCTCGAGGCGAAGCCACCCCACGAGCTGACGGTGCGCATCGTCGAGCGGACGCCGGTCGGTGTGGTCTCGTCCGAGGCGGGCTTCACGGTCGTCGACGGCGCCGGCATCGCCCTTTCGACGTCCACCGAGCGCCCCCCGGGATACGCCCTGATCGAGGTCGAGGGCGGCACGGGGTCGAAGCCGTTCACGGCGGCCGGCACGGTCATGCGCGCGCTGCCCGAGGAACTGCGCGGGCAGGTCGAGAAGGTGACCGCGAGCTCGGTGGACGACGTCACCCTCGCGCTCTCGTCGGGAGCGACGGTCGTGTGGGGGAGCGCGGAGGATTCCGGTCGGAAGGCGCTGATCCTGAGCAAGCTGATGGCGGCGCAGCCGGAGCGGGCGCTGTATGACGTCTCCTCGCCGGACGCGGCCGTCGTGGGCTGAGTCGCGAAGCCGCCCCGGGCGGGAAGGCCGAAGGCCGCGCCGCGGGGGAGTTTCGGCTCGTTAACGCCGACACGCGCGTGTCCTTGCGATCGCAGGGCCCCGGTGCCGCTTACCTTCGATTCGAGAGAACGCAATACCGGGAAATACTTTAACCCTCTCGTTGAGGTTTAAGGTTCCCGACTCAAGGCTCGACAATCGGAGGCCGGGATGAGCCAGAACCAGAACTACCTCGCCGTGATTAAGGTCGTCGGCGTCGGCGGTGGCGGCGTCAACGCCGTCAACCGCATGATCGAGCTCGGGCTGCGCGGTGTCGAGTTCATCGCCGTCAACACCGACGCGCAGGCGCTGCTGATGAGCGACGCGGACGTCAAGCTCGACGTCGGCCGGGAGCTGACCCGGGGTCTCGGCGCGGGCGCCGACCCGGAGGTCGGACGCCGGGCGGCCGAGGACCACGCGGAGGAGATCGAGCAGGCGCTCACCGGTGCGGACATGGTCTTCGTGACCGCCGGCGAGGGCGGCGGCACGGGCACCGGCGGCGCGCCGGTCGTCGCGCGGATCGCGAAGTCCATCGGCGCGCTGACGATCGGCGTCGTGACCAAGCCGTTCTCCTTCGAGGGGCGCCGTCGCCAGAGCCAGGCCGAAGCCGGTGTCGCCAAGCTGAAGGAAGAGGTCGACACGCTCATCGTCGTGCCGAACGACCGGCTGCTGGAGATCAGCGATCGGGGCATCTCGATGATCGAGGCCTTCGCGACCGCCGACCAGGTGCTGCTCGCCGGTGTTCAGGGCATCACGGACCTCATCACCACCCCCGGCCTCATCAACCTCGACTTCGCCGACGTGAAGTCGGTCATGCAGGGCGCGGGCTCCGCGCTCATGGGCATCGGATCCGCGCGCGGCGCGGACCGGGCGATCAAGGCCGCCGAGCTCGCGGTGGAGTCGCCGCTGTTGGAGGCCTCGATCGAGGGCGCGCACGGCGTGCTGCTGTCGATCCAGGGCGGGTCGAACCTCGGCATCTTCGAGATCCACGACGCGGCGGACCTCGTCAAGGAGGCCGCGCACCCCGAGGCGAACATCATCTTCGGCACGGTCATCGACGACACGCTCGGCGACGAGGTGCGCGTCACGGTGATCGCGGCGGGCTTCGACGGCGGAGAGCCGTCGCTGCGGCTGGACCCGATGGTCGTCTCCCGGCCGGCCGCCCCGGTGCAGGAGATCGGGCTGGCCGACGACGAGTCCGAGACCACCGCGACGGAGTCCGCCGATGCCCCGGCGCCGACCGCTTCGACCCCTGCCTCGCCCGTCCTCCCGGTCGTGGCGACCAGCCTCGAGCCGGCGTTCGCCGACGACGACATCGACATCCCCGAGTTCTTGAAGTGACGCTGGCGGAGCGGCTGTCCGCGATCGACGAGGCGATCGCGGACGCCGCGCGTCGGGCCGGGCGAGACCCCGCGGAGCTCACGCGCATCGTGGTGACCAAGTTCCACCCGGCGTCGCTGGTCCGTGAGCTGCACGGTCTCGGCGTGCGCGACGTGGGGGAGAACCGGCAACAGGAGATCACCGCGAAGACGGGCGAGCTGCAGGACCTCGACGATCTGCGCTGGCATTTCATCGGACAGGCGCAGACCAAGAAGGCGGCGGCGATCCGCCGCGCCGCGCACACCGTGCACTCCGTGGACCGCGAGCGGCTCGCGGACGCCCTCGAGCGAGCGGCGGAGGACGATCGCGCCCTCGACGTGCTGATCCAGGTGAACCTCACGGACGATCCGTCCCGAGGCGGGGTGAACCCCGACGGCCTCGAGGCGCTCGCGGAGCACGTGCAGAGCCTGTCGACCCTCACGCTGCGCGGACTGATGGCGGTCGCTCCGCTGGACGAGGAGCCGGCCTCCGCGTTCGCGCGGCTGCACGGATACGCTGCGCGCCTGCGGGCGGTCGCGCCCGACGCGTCCTGGATCTCCGCGGGCATGACCGCAGACTTCGCGGAGGCGATCGCCGCCGGCGCGACACACCTGCGGATCGGCTCCGCAATCACGGGTCCCCGCCCTGCCCAGGGCTAGCCTCGAAGGAAGAACACACCCCACACACTTCCGGAGGACACGATGGGGAACCCGCTGAAGAAGACCATGGTGTACCTGGGCCTCGCCGATGAGGAAGAGGTCTACGAGGAGGAGGCTCAGGCCTCCGCCGCTCCGGTGCGCCGTGAGCGCGACGTCGAGCGCGAGCGCGAGCGTGAGCGCGAGGACCTGAAGCCCGCCGCTCCGGTGACGCCCCTGCGGCGTCCCACCGCCGTGCGTCAGCCGGCCTCCGGTGCGGTCAACGAGATCCTCACCGTGCACCCGAAGCAGTACCGTGACGCCCAGGTGATCGCGGAGAGCTTCCGTGACGGGATCCCCGTGATCATCAACCTCTCGCAGATGAGCGACGCCGACGCGCGCCGGCTCATCGACTTCGCGAGCGGCCTGTCGCTGGGCCTCTACGGGCGCATCGAGCGGGTGACCAGCAAGGTCTTCCTGCTCTCCCCGGAGAGCATCGCGGTGTCGGGTCAGGGCGGGATCGCCGGGGCGGACCCGGACACCGCGCTCGCGCACTCCTGACGCGTGTCACCGATCCCGCTGATCGCGGCCATCCTCAACGGGGTGCTGCTGATCTACTTCATCGTGCTGCTCGCGCGCCTCGTGCTCGAGTACATCCCGATGTTCAACCGCGAGTGGCGTCCCAAGGGCGCCGGGCTCGTCGTCGCCGAGATCGTCTTCACGGTCACCGATCCGCCGATCAAGCTGTTCCGCCGCCTCATTCCTCCGCTGAGGGTCGGACCGGTCGCGATCGACTTCGGATTCGCCCTGACGATGCTCGTCGTGCTCATCCTGATGTCCGTCACGCGCGTGATCGCCCAGTCCTGAACGCGGGGCGACCCCCGTCCCGCGCAAACCCGGCCGGGACGACTATGCTTTCCCAGAGGTGCGCGCCCCGGGTACGCGCCAACAGTCCACCTGGCCGCCGAGAACTCATCGAAAGAGGAGCCACCAATGGCATTGACCCCGGATGACGTCGTCACCAAGCAGTTCCAGCACGTCCGTTTCAAGGACGGGTTCGACCCGGACGAGGTGGACGACTTCCTCGACGAGATCGTCATCGAGTGGCGCAAGGCCCTCGAGGAGAACGCCGAGCTGAAGGCCAAGCTGGCCGCGTACGAGTCCGGCGAGAAGGCCCCGGCCGCCGCCGAGACGCCCGCGCCGGCCCCCGTCGCTGCTCCGGCGCCCACTCCCGAGCCCTCCTCGGGTGCGGCCCCGGCGGGCATCATCGAGCTGGCCCAGCGTCTGCACGACGAGCACGTCGCCGAGGGCAAGTCCCAGCGCGACCAGCTCATCGCGGACGCCAAGGCGCAGGCGGCGAAGATCCTCGCCGACGCCGAGGCGCAGCAGCGCGAGCAGACCGCTCGCCTCGAGCGCGAGCGCAACGTGCTGGAGAGCCGGATCACCGAGCTGCACGACTTCGAGCGCTCCTACCGCTCGCAGCTGCGCAGCTACATCGAGAACCAGCTCCGCGACCTCGACTCCCAGTCGGGTCCCTCGGGCTCCTCGGACAGCCCGGTCTCGCAGGCCGGTCGCTAGGTCGGCCTGTTGCCAGGGCGTCGACCTCTGCATCGTTCGGCGGCCGGCGCGATCGTCGCGATCCTCGCGGCGGTCGTGCTGGCCGCCGATCAGTTCGTGAAGTACCTCACGATCGAGTACCTGCCGCTGCACCAGCCGGTCCCGGTCCTCGGCGAGTTCCTGCAGCTGTACTCCGTGCGCAACCCGGGCGCCGCGTTCTCCCTCGGCGAGAACGTCACGTGGATCTTCACGATCGCGCTCGCGGTGGTCGCGGGCGTCATCGTGTGGAAGGCGCTGGGGGTCCGCTCGCGGCTGTGGGCCGTGGTGCTCGGCGCGCTCCTGGGCGGGGTGCTCGGGAACCTGTCGGACCGCCTCTTCCGCGAGCCGGGATTTCCCGTCGGCCACGTCGTGGACATGATCTCGATGCCGTGGATGATGCCGGCGATCTTCAACGTCGCGGACATCTTCATCGTCACGGGTATGATCTCCGTCGCCCTTCTCGTGGTGGTGGGCCTGCGTCTGGACGGTACGCGCGAACGGGATGCGGCGCCCGCGTCCCCCGCGGGCGAGTCGGCCGGTGACGGCCAGGACCGCGCGGACGTCTGACGTGGAGACCCGTTCCCTTCCGGTCCCGGACGGTCTCGACGGCGTCCGCGTCGACGCCGCGCTCGCGAAGATGCTGGGCTTCTCGCGGACCTTCGCCGCGGAGGTGGCCGAGGCGGGCGGGGTGTCCCAGGACGGTGCCGTGCTCGGCAAGTCCGACCGGCTGCGCGGAGGCGGGTGGCTCGACGTCTCCTGGCAGCCCCGCCAGGAGCCGCGGATCGAGCCGATCGCCGTCCCGGAGCTCGGGATCGTCCACGACGACGACGAGATCGTCGTCGTCGACAAGCCCACCGGGGTCGCCGCCCATCCTTCGCTCGGCTGGGAGGGGCCGACCGTGGTCGGAGCCCTCGCGGCCGCCGGCTTCCGCATCGCGACCAGCGGCGCACCGGAGCGGCAAGGGGTGGTGCACCGGCTGGACGTGGGAACGAGCGGGCTCATGGTCGTCGCCAAGACCGAGCGTGCGTACACCGCGCTCAAGCGCGCGTTCAAGGAGCGCACCGTCGAGAAGGTGTACCACGCGGTCGTGCAGGGACACCCGGATCCGCTCGTCGGGACCATCGACGCGCCCATCGGCAGACACCCGAACCACTCGTGGAAGTTCGCCGTCACCCCGGACGGTAAACCCTCGGTCACGCACTACGAGACGCTCGAGGCCTTTCCCGGGGCATCCCTGCTGGAGATCCACCTGGAGACCGGGCGCACGCATCAGATCAGGGTGCACATGGCGGCGCATCGCCACCCCTGTGTGGGGGATCCGCTCTACGGCGCCGACCCCACGCTGTCGGCCCGGCTCGGCCTCACCCGGCAGTGGCTGCACGCGCATCGACTCGGCTTCTCCCACCCGGGCTCGGGGGACTGGGTGGAGTTCGAGTCCCCGTATCCCGCGGACTTCCGGCACGCGCTGGAGATCCTCCGCGGGGAATGACGCGCGGATGTCGGTGCGGGGCGCCAGACTGGGCCCATGACCATCGTCGTCCGGCCCGCGACCGTGTTCGAGGACGTCGCCACCCTCGTGGGGCCGAAGAACCCGGCCTCGAACGTGTGCTTCTGCCTGAGCTACCGGATCGGGAACAAGGAGAACGTCGCCCTGCGCGGAGCGGCGCGCGCCGACCGCGTCCGTGAACTGTGTCATCAGGACCCGCCTCCCGGCGTGATCGCCTACCGGGACGGCGAGCCGGTGGGCTGGGCGGCGCTGCATCCGCGACGGGACACGAGCTTCGCGCGCAATCGGCTCATCCCGCACGTCGACGACCTGGACGTCTGGGCGCTCTGGTGCTTCCGCGTCCGTCCCGGCCACCGCAAGCAGGGCGTCTCGCACGCCCTGATCGAGGGAGCCGTCGCCTACGCGCGAGAGCGCGGGGCCCCGGCCATCGAGGGGTACCCCGTCGACAACGCGGGGGAGAAGGTCAACCTGACCATGGCGTACGTGGGCACACGCGCCCTGTTCGAGTCGGCGGGATTCGAGAAGGCCGCGGAGACCCGTTCGGTGCTGGACGGCTTTCCTCGCGTGCTGATGCGCCTCGACCTCCGCTGATCCCGCGCGGTTCTGGCGTCGTCGGCGTGATCGGGAGTCCGCGCGAGATCAGGCACACGCGCGAGTTCAGGCTGGTCAGCGCAATATTCGCCTGATCTCGTGCGAATGCCTGATGCCACGCGGCCCGCTGACGCCGGCGCCGGGCGTCGGAGGCGGTCCGTAGACTCGAAGGCATGGCATCCGACTCCTTCGTCCACCTCCACGTGCACAGCGAGTACTCGATGCTGGACGGTGCCGCACGCATCGGCCCGCTCGTGCAGGAGGCGGTGAAACAGGGGATGCCCGCGGTGGCGGTGACCGACCACGGCAACACCTTCGCGGCGTTCGAGTTCTACAAGGCCGCGAAGGACGCCGGGGTCAAGCCCATCATCGGCATCGAGGCCTACGTCACGCCGGGCACGCACCGCAGCGACAAGAGCCGGGTGCGGTGGGGATCCCCCGAGCAGCAGCGCGATGACGTCTCCGGATCCGGCGCCTACACCCACATGACTCTCCTGTCCGAGACGACGGAGGGCATGCACAACCTGTTCCGGCTGTCCTCGACGGCGAGCATCGAGGGGTACTACTTCAAGCCCCGCATGGATCGGGAGATCCTGCAGAAGTACAGCAAGGGCCTGATCGCCACGACGGGGTGCCCGTCGGGGGAGATCCAGACCCGGCTCCGCCTCGGCCAGTACGACGCCGCCCGCGCGGCCGCCGCGGAGTTCCAGGACATCTTCGGCAAGGAGAACTACTTCGCCGAGATCATGGATCACGGGCTTGAGATCGAGCGCCGAGTCACCGGGGACCTCCTCAAGATCGCGAAGGACCTCGGCATCCCCCTGGTGGGGACCAACGATCTGCACTACACCCACCAGCACGACGCCAAGAGCCACGCGGCACTGCTGTGCGTGCAGTCGGGGTCGACCCTCGACGACCCGAACCGGTTCAAGTTCGACGGCGACGGCTACTACGTGAAGTCCGCTGCGGAGATGCGCCAGGTGTTCCGAGACCACCCGGTCGCCTGCGACAACACGCTGCTGATCGCCGAGCGCTGCGACGTCTCGTTCAACACCAGCGCCAACTTCATGCCGCGCTTCCCCGTCCCGCAGGGCGAGACGGAGGAGAGCTGGTTCATCAAGGAGGTGGAGAAGGGGCTGCACTACCGCTACCCGAACGGCATCCCGGATGCGGTGCGCAAGCAGGCCGACTACGAGGTCGAGGTCATCTCGTCCATGGGCTTCCCCGGCTACTTCCTCGTCGTCGCCGACTTCATCAACTGGGCCAAGGACAACGGCGTGCGCGTCGGTCCGGGACGAGGCTCCGGAGCGGGGTCGATGGCGGCCTACGCGATGCGGATCACCGACCTCGACCCGCTCGAGCACGGTCTCATCTTCGAGCGCTTCCTGAACCCGGACCGCGTCTCCATGCCCGACTTCGACGTCGACTTCGACGACCGTCGTCGCGGCGAGGTGATCCAGTACGTCACCGAGAAGTACGGCGACGAGCGCGTGGCCCAGATCGTCACCTACGGCACCATCAAGGCGAAGCAGGCCCTCAAGGACGCCGGGCGCGTGCTCGGGTTCCCGTTCAGCATGGGGGAGAAGCTCACCAAGGCGATGCCGCCGGCGGTGATGGGCAAGGACATGCCCCTGGACGGCATGTTCGACAAGGACCACCCGCGATACAAGGAGGCGTCGGAGTTCCGCACCGTCATCGAGACGGATCCCGAGGCCAAGACGGTCTTCGACACCGCACTGGGACTGGAGAACCTGAAGCGCCAGTGGGGCGTGCACGCCGCCGGCGTGATCATGTCCTCGCACCCGTTGATCGACATCATCCCGATCATGCGACGGGAGCAGGACGGACAGATCGTCACGCAGTTCGACTACCCGTCCTGCGAGTCCCTCGGGCTCATCAAGATGGACTTCCTCGGGCTGCGGAACCTGACGATCATCTCCGACGCCCTCGCGAACATCAAGATGAACCGCGACGAGGACCTCGTGCTGGAGGATCTGGCGCTGGACGACCGCGCCGCGTACGACCTGCTGGCCCGCGGCGACTCGCTCGGGGTCTTCCAGCTCGACGGCGGACCGATGCGCTCCCTCATGCGTCTGATGAAGCCCGACAACTTCGGCGACATCTCGGCGCTGATCGCCCTGTACCGTCCGGGGCCGATGGGGGCGAACTCGCACACGAACTACGCGCTGCGCAAGAACGGCCTGCAGGAGATCACGCCGATCCACCCGGAGTTCACCGAGTCGCTGGCCGACATCCTCGAGGAGTCCTACGGCCTGATCATCTACCAGGAGCAGGTGATGGCGATCGCCCAGCGGGTGGCCGGTTTCTCCCTGGGCCAAGCGGACATCCTGCGGCGTGCGATGGGCAAGAAGAAGAAGTCCGAGCTGGACAAGCAGTACGAGGGGTTCCACGCGGGCATGCGAGCCAACGGGTACTCCGACGGCGCGGTCCAGGCGCTCTGGGAGATCCTGCTGCCGTTCTCCGACTACGCGTTCAACAAAGCGCATTCCGCCGCCTACGGCGTGATCTCGTACTGGACCGCCTACCTCAAGGCGCACTACCCCGCCGAGTACATGGCGGCGCTGCTCACGAGCGTCGGCGACTCCAAGGACAAGATGGCGCTGTACCTCAACGAGTGCCGACGGATGGGGATCAAGGTCCTCCCGCCGGACGTGCGCGAGTCGATCAACTTCTTCGCGGCCGTCGGGGAGGACATCCGCTTCGGTCTCGGCGCCGTCCGCAACGTCGGCAGCAACGTCGTGGACGGGATCGTGCAGGCGAGGGAGAAGGAGAACTTCACCTCCTTCCACGACTTCCTCAAGAAGGTCCCGATGCACGTCTCGAACAAGCGGACCATCGAGTCGCTGATCAAGGCGGGTGCCTTCGACTCGATGGGGGACACGCGCCGCGCGCTGGTGGAGATCCACGAGGACGCGGTGGAGGCCGCCGTCGGCCAGAAGCGCAACGAGGCCCAGGGGGCGATCGGCTTCGACTTCGACAGCCTCTACGACGACCTGGAGGAGGCGGCTCCGGCGAAGGTCCCCGAGCGCCCGGAATGGACGAAGAAGGACAAGCTCGCCTTCGAGCGCGAGATGCTGGGGCTGTACGTCTCCGACCATCCTCTCGCGGGCCTGGAGGTGCCGCTGGCGAAGCACGCGTCCATCGCGATCAACAGCCTGCTGGAGTCGGAGGACCTGCAGGACGGCGACCAGGTGACCATCGCGGGTCTCATCACGAGCGTCCAGCACCGCGTCGCGAAGGCCAGCGGAAACCCCTACGGAATGATCACGGTCGAGGACTTCCACGGCGAGATCACCGTCATGTTCATGGGCAAGACCTATCTCGAGTTCCAGGGCATGCTGCAGTCGGACGCCATCATCGCGGTCCGAGGGCGGGTGTCGCGACGCGACGACGGGATGAACCTGCACGCCCAGGCGGCGTTCACGCCGGACGTCGGCTCCTTCGACGCGGCAGGACCGCTGACGCTCGTGGTCCCCGAGCAGCGGGCGACGGAACGGGTGATCGAGGACCTCGCGGACGTCCTGCGCCGCCACGCGGGGGAGACCGAGGTCATGCTGACCATGCACCGGGGAGGGCGGGCGAAGGTCTTCGAGGTCCCGATGCCGGTCTCGGTCACGGCCGACCTGTTCGGGGACCTCAAGTCGCTCCTCGGTCCGCAGTGCCTGGGCTGACACCGTTCGGGGTCGGGGGCGACGCGCACCACGTCGCCCCCGTCACGTGCACGTTCCGCTCAGGGACGATCCGCGGCGCGCGGGTAGGATCTGATCGCGTCGGAGACGCCGGGCACGGCCGCTCTCACGCGAAAGGACCCTCATGACGAACGAGAATCCCTCCGTCCCCTCGGCGCCTGAGGACGACGCGAACGACGACGCCCTGCCCACGCCCGACGGGCCGTCCGCCGCCGCGCCGGTGGCGGAGACGGCCCGCGTCACCGACGACGGGGAGCCCGCGGCCACGTCGCGAACGACCGACCCGGCGGATGCCGTCCCGGTCGTGGAGGGCATCGACGCGACCGCCGAGGCCGACGTCATCGTCGAGGCCGCGCCGCAGGAGGGCATCCTGGGCTTCACCCTGCGCGAGCTCCTGATCGTCGGCGCGTGGCTGGTCGGTTTCGTGCTGTCGTTCGTGCCGGCCTTCGGCTTCCCGTTCGCCGACGGCGTGTCGCTCTGGGGCCCTGACCTGCAATGGCTGCTCCCGATGGGCGTCCCCACCGTGGCCACCTTCCTGATCGTGCTGCGCCGGTTCTCGCCGGAGGGCATCCGTCGGGTGGGGTCCCTGGGGATCGACCAGTTCGCCTCGGTGGCGTTCTCGGTCGCCGCTGTCAGCTGGGCCGCGCTGCTGTGGCAGCAGATCCGTCTGTCGTTCGCCACGGCGCACCCGGGCGCCGGGAGCTGGGCCGTCTGGCTGGAGCTCCTCCTCGCGCTCGCACTCGTGGTCCTCACGGTGTTCGCCCCGCTCGTCCCGCGCCTGCGCGACGACTTCGAGGGGCGTCAGGAGACGCTCGCGCACCGCAACGCCAACCCGGTGCGCCCGGTGATCGCGCGTCCGCGCCCCATCCCGCAGCCGGACTCGCCCCCCGCACCCGCCGCCGAGGAGGCAGCGGCGCCGACGGATGACTCGGCGACGGGCGCGACCGACGCCCCGCCGCAGTTCTCCTCCCGTGCGCACGCCGCCGGTGCCGAGCCCGGCACCAGCTCCGTCGACCCCGCCGGCGACGCCTACGCTCCCGCCTACTCGCGCCGTTCCGCGGTGGAGGACGACGCCGTCGACACGCGGGACCGCGCCGATGCGCGCCGGCACGAGACCGGTACCGGCACGGACGCCGGCACGGACACGGACGCCGTGCAGCCCGCCGAGGAGCACGACGAGGTCATGCCCGACGCCCTCACCGAGGTGTTCGCTCCGCTGGTGGAGACGGACACGGATCTGCGCCTCTCGGGTGAGCAGGCCGGCCCCGTGCCGGAGGACGACGACGTCGAGGACACGCGGACGCGTGCGGTCTCGACGGTCGACGAGCCGGCGGCTTCCGTCGCACAGCCCTTCTGGGCGCTGGCGCCCGAGCGGCGACCGGTGCACGATGAGCGGGGATCCGTCATCTTCGAGATCGGGCCCGATGCGTGGATCCTCGTCCTCGAGGACCGCGGCGGCGCCTATGTGGTCCGCCACGACGACGGGCGGGTGGGCTACCTGCACGACACGACCGACATGACCCGAGGCTGAGGACGCATGCAGACGATCGACCTGAGGGGACGCACCCTCACTACCGCCGAGATGCTCGCGGCGGTCCCGCGCGCCACCGCGGCCCGTGCCGAGGCCCTGGCGACCGCGGCCGCCCTCGTCGAGGACGTGCGCGTGCGCGGCGAGAGCGCGCTGCGCGAGCAGGCCGAGCGCTTCGACCGCGTCGTCGATCACGCGATCCGGGTGCCGAAGCAGCACATCGACGACGCTGTGGCCGCGCTGGAGCCGAGGATCCGCTCCGCGATCGAGGAGTCGATCCGTCGGGTGCGTGCGGCCTCCGAGGCGCAGGTGCCGGCTCCCGCGGTCACCGAGCTGGGAGCGGGCGCACGGATCCGCCAACGGTGGCAGCCGGTCGGCCGCGTCGGCGTGTACATCCCCGGCGGCAAGGCCGTCTACCCCTCCAGCGTGATCATGAACGTCGTCCCGGCACAGGTGGCGGGCGTCTCCGAGATCGCGCTCGCCTCGCCGGCGCAGGCGGACCAGGACGGCCGGGTGCACCCGACGATCCTCGCCGCGGCGGGCCTGCTCGGCGTCGACGAGGTCTACGCGATGGGCGGCGCGGGAGCGATCGGCGCGTTCGCCTACGGCGTGGACGCGCTCGGCCTCGACCCGGTCGACGTCCTCTCCGGTCCCGGCAACAACTTCGTCGCCTCCGCCAAGCGGGCCGTGGCCGGCGTCGTCGGAACCGACTCGGAGGCGGGCGCGACGGAGATCCTGATCGTCGCCGACGAGACGGCGGACCCGATCCTTGTGGCGGCCGACCTCGTCAGCCAGGCCGAGCACGACGAACAGGCGTCGGCCGTGCTCGTGACCGATTCGGCCGAGCTCGCTGCCCGTGTCGCTGAGCGGGTGGAGCAGCTCGCGGCGGCCACCCGTCACGCGGATCGGGTCGCCGCGGCGCTGTCCGGGCCGCAGTCCGCCCTCGTGCTCGTGGACGGACGCGAGGCCGCTGTGGCCTTCAGCAACGCGTACGCGCCCGAACACCTCGAGCTGCACCTCGCCGATGCGGCCGAGGCGGCAGCGTCCTTCACGAGCGCCGGAGCCGTGTTCGTCGGCGAGGACAGCCCGGTGAGCCTGGGTGACTACCTCGCGGGCAGCAACCACGTCCTGCCGACCGGCGGGCAGGCGCGCTATGCGCCGGGCCTCGGCGCCTACACGTTCCTGCGTCCGCAGCAGGTGATCGAGTACGACCGCGCGGCGCTGTCGGAGGTCCGCGAGGCGATCGTCGCCCTTGCGGACACCGAGGTCCTTCCCGCGCACGGCGAGGCCATCGAGGCGCGGTTCGTCGGTGCGCCGGTGGTCACGGCGGAGGCGTAGTCTTACTCACCATGCACTGCCCCTTCTGCCGTCACCCCGATTCGCGTGTGATCGACTCCCGCACGAGCGATGACGGTCTCTCGATCCGCCGCCGTCGTCAGTGCCCCGAATGCGGGGGGCGTTTCTCGACCACGGAGACGGCGAGCCTCAACGTCATCAAGCGTTCCGGCGTCATGGAGCCGTTCAGCCGCGAGAAGGTGATCTCGGGCGTCCGGAAGGCGTGCCAGGGCCGTCCGGTGACGGAGGCGGATCTTGCCATCCTCGCTCAGCGCGTGGAGGAGGCGGTCCGTCAGACCGGTGTCTCGCAGCTGGACACGAACGAGATCGGGCTCGCGATCCTCGGGCCGCTGCGCGATCTCGACGAGGTCGCCTACCTCCGGTTCGCGAGCGTCTACCAGGCGTTCGACTCGCTGGAGGACTTCGAGTCCGCGATCGCCGATCTCCGTGCCGACCACGCCTCGTCCGAGCCGGAGCCCGCCGACCGGTAGCCTGGCAGGGATGTACGCGCTCCTCTTCCGCCACGTCCTGTCGCGACTGGATCCCGAGTTCGCCCACCACGCGGCGATGCTCGTCATCCGCATCCTGGGGGTGCCTCCTTTCTCGTGGGCCGCCCGAGCGCTGACCCGCTCGCCCGAGGGCGACAGGGTGACCGCGCTCGGCCTCACGTTCCCGACGCCGTTCGGCGTCGCGGCCGGGTTCGACAAGAACGCCGTCGGCGTCCGCGGGCTGGACGCCCTCGGGTTCGGCCACGTCGAGGTGGGCACGATCACGGCGCTCGCGCAGCCGGGAAACCCCAAGCCCCGGCTGTTCCGGCTCCTGCCCGACCGCGCGGTGATCAACCGCATGGGGTTCAACAACGCGGGAGCGGAGGCGGTGGAGCCGCGTCTGCGCCGGCTGCGCCGACGTCATCCGCGCGCCGTCGTCGGCGTCAACATCGGCAAGAGCCGAGTGGTCGCCGTGGAGGATGCGATCGCCGACTACGTCTCCTCGGCGACGCGCCTGGCACCGCTGGCGGACTACCTCGCGATCAACGTCTCCTCGCCGAACACCCCGGGGCTGCGCGGGCTGCAGGCGGTCGAGACGCTCGCGCCCCTGCTCCGCGAGGTGAAGGCGGCCGCGGGGGCCACGCCGTTGCTGGTGAAGATCGCGCCGGACCTGCCGGACGACGAGGTCGAGGCGATCGCCCGCCTCGCTGTCGCCGAGGGACTCGACGGGATCATCGCGACGAACACGACGATCGGGCGGGAGGGCCTGCGCACCGCCGCCAGCGTGGTGGAGGCCGCCGGCGCCGGAGGGCTGTCGGGCGCGCCCCTGCGCGCGCGGTCGCTCGAGGTGCTGCGCATCGTGCGATCGGCGGTCCCGGAGGACTTCTGCGTGATCTCGGTCGGGGGAGTGGAGACGGGCGCCGACGTCCGCGAGCGGCTGGACGCCGGCGCGACCCTGGTCCAGGGGTACACGGCCTTCCTCTACCGCGGGCCGCTCTGGGCGCGTCAGATCTCCCGGGGCCTTCCGCGCTGAACCCGATGACGAGACCCCTCGTCCTCCGCGGAGGACGAGGGGTCTCGTCGGGCCGGTGACCGCGTCAGACCGGGTACTGACCGCGCTTGACCTGCGGCTTCGGCAAGCGCATGAAACGCATCTGCAGGGAGCGCATGGCCGCATACCAGCCGAGGCCCTTCTCGCGGCGATCCTCGCCGAACTTCGCCGCGGCCTTGCGCTTGATCCGGACGCTGAGGATCACCATGTCCGCGATGGCGAGGATGATGTAGCCCCACAGCACCACGAACGCCCAGTAGGCCACGGCCATGTTCGGGATGAGCGAGGCGATGATCACGAGCACCATCAGCGCCATCACGAACTCGCTGAGATGCCAGCCGGCGTCGACGTAGTCGCGGACCCAGCGACGCTGCGGACCCTTGTCCCGGGCGGGGAGGTACTTGTCCTCGCCGTTCGCCATCCCGATGCGGGCCCGCTCGCGGCGCTCCTGCAGCTCGGCCTTGGCCTTGGCCCGCGCCTCCTTGGTGTCCGCCACGAGCGGTCGGCGGCGCGCAGCCTCCTGCTCGGCGCGGCTCGGCGTGGGCCGGCCCTTGCCGACCGTGGGCGCTGCGGACTCGTCGTTCGAGGCGGGGCTTGCGGGGGTATCGGCCACGAAGGCTCCTGACGTGCGTGGAAGGGGTCGCCTTAAGATTACTCGCATGACTTCTCCCTCACCTTCGGTCACCGCGTCCGCCGACGTCGAGGCGGCCCTGCGCGAGTCCGTCGCCGGCGCCGTCCCCTCCGCTCTCGCCGATCTCGGCGACCTCGTGCGCATTCCCGGCATCGCCTGGCCCGCGTTCGACCAGGAGCAGCTCGTGCGCAGCGCGGACGCCGTGGCGGCCCTGGCGACCGACACCGGGGTGTTCGACAGCGTGCGCGTGCTGCGCGCCGCGATCCCCGGGACGGACGAGCTCGGCCAGCCCGCCGTCCTGGCCACGCGCGCCGCGCGCAACGGCCGGCCGACGATCCTGCTGTACGCCCATCACGACGTGCAGCCCCCCGGAGACGACGCGCTGTGGGAGACCCCGCCGTTCGAGCCCACGGTCCGCGACGGGCGCCTCTACGGCCGCGGCGCGGCGGACGACAAGGCCGGCATCATGACCCACATCGCCGCCCTGCGCGCGGTCGCCGAGACGCTCGGCGACGATCTGGACCTCGGTATCGCCCTCTTCGTGGAGGGGGAGGAGGAGTACGGATCGCGCTCCTTCGCGCAGTTCCTCCGCGACAACGAGGACGCGCTGCGGGCCGATGCGATCGTGGTGGCGGACTCCGGAAACTGGGACTCGGAGACCCCGGGCCTGACGGTCTCCCTCCGCGGCGCGGCGCGGTTCACCATGACGGTGCGCACGCTGGATCACTCCTCGCACTCCGGGATGTTCGGGGGCGCCGTGCCGGACGCGATGATGGCCACCGTGCGCCTCCTCGACACGCTGTGGGACGAGAACGGCTCCGTCGCGGTCGAAGGACTCCACGTGCGGGACGCGGAGACGCCCGAGTACGGGGAGGACACGCTTCGCGCGGAGACCGGACTGCTCCCCGGGGTGAGCCCGATCGGCGAGGGGACGATCCTCGGCCGGATCTGGAACAAGCCGTCCGTGACGATCATCGGGATCGACGCCACCTCGGTCGAAGAGGCATCGAACACGCTGGCCGCGCAGACCCGCGTCGTCCTGAGCTGCCGGGTCGCCCCCGGCCAGTCCGCGACGGAGGCGTACGAGGCGCTGACGGCGCATCTGCGCGCGCATGCGCCGTTCGGCGCGCAGCTGGAGTTCTCCGACGAGGACCTCGGGAACCCCTTCCTCGTGGACACGGCGGGATGGGCGGTGGGCCTCGCCCGTGCGGCGATGGCCGACGGATACGGCAAGGACCCGGTCGACGTCGGCATCGGCGGGTCGATCCCCTTCATCGCCGACCTCGTCGAGACGTTCCCCGCCGCACAGATCCTCGTGACCGGGGTGGAGGACCCGCACTCGCGTGCGCACAGCCCGAACGAGTCGCTGCACCTGGACACGTTCCGCCACTCGATCGCCACCGAGGCGCTGCTGCTGGCGCGGATGAACGAGATCCAGCAGTGAGCCCTGCCGCCGGCTCCGCCCCGGGCGGCGGGGCCGGCGGTAGAATTCGGGGGAGAGCCCGTGCCCTGCCAGGGGCCTTCCGAAGGAGCGACATGAGCGACACCACCCTGACGACCCCGGAGACCACCCACGCCCACGGCGTGAGCCTCACCGACGCCGCCGCGCAGAAGGTGAAGAGCCTGCTGGAGCAGGAAGGCCGTGACGACCTGCGTCTGCGGGTGGCGGTCCAGCCCGGCGGCTGCTCCGGTCTCATCTACCAGCTCTACTTCGACGAGCGCTATCTCGAGGGCGACGAGACCGTCGACTTCGACGGCGTCGAGGTCATCGTCGACAACATGAGCGTGCCCTACCTCGACGGCGCGTCGATCGACTTCAAGGACACGATCTCGGAGCAGGGGTTCACGATCGACAACCCCAACGCGCAGGGTTCCTGCGCCTGCGGCGACAGCTTCCACTGACCCCTCGGCAACCACCCGGAAACGCCGTCGCGACCTCGCTGAACCTGCGTGGTTGGCATGAATCGGGTGTGAGGTTGCCCTAGACTTGGGTACGCCCCTGTCCGAGATCTGAAAGGTGCACCGTGCCTTCGAAACGCCGCCTTCGTTGGGCTGCGCTCCCTCTGGGAGTCGCGGCAGCTGTGGCCCTGGCGGGATGCTCTCCCACCGAGCTCCACGGCTTCCTCCCGGGCTTCGTTGAGGATGGCACTCCTGCCACCAACCACACGGACCGCGTCGCCGCCCTCTGGGTGAACTCCTGGATCGTCCTGCTCGCCGTCGGCGTGATCACGTGGGGCCTGATGGCCTGGGCCGCGATCGCGTACCGCCGTCGCAAGGGCCAGACCGGCCTGCCGGTGCAGCTGCGCTACAACATGCCGATCGAGATCTTCTACACGATCGTGCCGCTGATCCTCGTGGCCGGCATGTTCGCCTTCACCGCGCGTGACCAGACGATCATCGAGACCCAGTACGAGGACCCGGACGTCTCGATCACCGCGATCGGCAAGCAGTGGTCCTGGGACTTCCAGTACGACGGCGAGGACGAGGACAACTCGGACGCCGTCTGGAGCATGGGGATCCAGGCGCAGCCGGACAAGGACGGCAACGTCGACCAGGAGGCCCTGCCGACGCTGTACCTGCCGGTGGACCAGAAGGTCCGCATCGAGCTGCAGTCCCGCGACGTCATCCACTCGTTCTGGATCATCGACTTCCTGTACAAGAAGGACATGTACGTCGGCAAGGACAACTCCTGGTCCTTCACCCCGACGCGCATCGGCGAGTACCAGGGCAAGTGCGCCGAGCTCTGCGGCGAGTACCACTCGATGATGCTCTTCAACGTCAAGGTGGTCAGCCAGGCCGACTACGACGCCTACCTCGAGACGCTGCGCGACGAGGGCAACACCGGCGACATCACCGACGCATACGACCGGCTCGCGAACCTTCCGGGCACGGGCGCGCCGACCTCCGAGGAAGAAGGGAAGTAACCAGGATGACCTCCACTCTCCCGGGAACCTCCGAAGCGGGCGCACGCCCGACGACGATCCCGCCGCGTCAGGCGGCGCTGCTCACCACCACCCGCGTGGAGCAGAAGGGCAACATCGTCGTCAAGTGGCTGACGTCGACGGACCACAAGACCATCGGGTACATGTACCTGATCGCCTCGGTGCTGTTCTTCCTCCTGGGCGGCGTGATGGCGCTGATCATCCGTGCGGAGCTTTTCGCTCCCGGGATGCAGATCATCCCGACCAAGGAGCAGTACAACCAGCTGTTCACGATGCACGGCACGATCATGCTGCTGATGTTCGCGACGCCGCTGTTCGCGGGCTTCGCGAACGCGATCCTGCCGCTGCAGCTGGGTGCGCCGGACGTCGCCTTCCCGCGTCTGAACGCGTTCGCCTTCTGGATCTTCCTGTTCGGCTCGACGATCGCGGTCGCAGGCTTCCTGACCCCGCAGGGTGCGGCCTCCTTCGGGTGGTTCGCCTACCAGCCGCTCGCGAACGCCTCGTTCTCTCCGGGCGCCGGAGGCAACCTCTGGATGCTGGGCTTGGGTCTGTCCGGTTTCGGCACGATCCTCGGCGCGGTGAACTTCATCACCACCGTGATCACGATGCGCGCTCCCGGAATGACCATGTGGCGCATGCCGATCTTCTCCTGGAACACGCTCATCACGAGCCTGCTGATCCTGATGGCGTTCCCGGTGCTCGCCGCGGCGATGCTCGCGGCGGCGGCCGACCGCGTCCTCGGCGCGCACATCTACGACCCGGCCAACGGCGGCGTCCTGCTGTGGCAGCACCTGTTCTGGTTCTTCGGCCACCCCGAGGTGTACATCATCGCGCTGCCGTTCTTCGGCATCGTGTCCGAGATCTTCCCGGTCTTCAGCCGGAAGCCGATCTTCGGGTACAAGACCCTGGTCTACGCGACGATCGCCATCGCGGCGCTGTCCGTGGCCGTGTGGGCGCACCACATGTACGTCACCGGATCGGTCCTGCTGCCGTTCTTCGCCCTCATGACGATGCTCATCGCCGTGCCGACGGGTGTGAAGATCTTCAACTGGATCGGCACGATGTGGCGCGGCTCCGTGACCTTCGAGACGCCGATGGTGTTCGCCCTCGGCTTCCTGGTCTCGTTCGTCTTCGGCGGTCTGACCGGCGTCATCCTCGCCTCGCCGCCGCTGGACTTCTTCCTGTCCGACTCGTACTTCGTCGTCGCGCACTTCCACTACGTCGTGTTCGGCACGGTCGTGTTCGCGATGTTCGCGGGCTTCTACTTCTGGTGGCCCAAGTGGACGGGACGGATGCTCAACGAGCGCCTCGGCTACGTGCACTTCTGGATGCTGTTCATCGGCTTCCACATGACGTTCCTCATCCAGCACTGGCTGGGCGTGGACGGCATGCCTCGCCGGTACGCGGACTACTCCTCGTTCGACAACTGGACGTGGGGCAACCAGGTCTCCACGATCGGTGCGATCATCCTCGGCGCCTCGATGCTGCCGTTCTTCCTGAACGTCTGGATCACGGCCCGCAAGGCGCCGAAGGTCACCGTGAACGACCCGTGGGGCTACGGCGCCTCCCTCGAGTGGGCGACCTCCTGCCCGCCGCCGCGGCACAACTTCACGTCGATCCCGCGCATCCGCAGCGAGCGTCCTGCGTTCGACCTCAACCACCCCGAGGCCGCGGAGCACCCGGTCGCGGCGGGCGTCGCCGAAGGAGAGGCCAAGTAAGCCATGCGCGACAACGTCATCCTGTGGTGGATCCTGACCGCGTTCTTCGCCCTCGTCGGGGTCGTCTACACCGGCTGGAACATCCTCGCCCACCCGGACCGTGAGCTCGTCACGGCGATCGAGTGGGTCGGGACCGTGGCCCTGTTCTTCACCGCGTTCATGTCCGCCATGATCGCCTTCTACCTGGACCGCACGCACCGCGCGCAGGGCGGCCAGCTCCCCGAGGACATCCTCACCGCCGACATCGACGACGGGGACCCGGAGCTCGGCGAGTTCAGCCCGTGGTCGTGGTGGCCCATCGTGCTCGCAGGCTCCGCGGCCCTCGGCATGATCGGCCTGGCCGTGGGACAGTTCCTGTTCCCGATCTCCATCGCGATCTTCGTCGTGGCGATCGTCGGCTGGGTCTACGAGTACTACCGCGGGAACTTCGCCCGCTGAGCGGGAGAGCGCCTCGAGATCGGGCCCCGGGACCATCGGTCCCGGGGCCCGATCTCGCTGTGCGGCGGAACTAGACCAGGAAGACCGATGAGCGTCGGCGGATCTCCTCCTGCATTCCGGTGATGAGGTCATCGACCGCGACGGCCTTCCCGTTCACGCTGAGGAGGTCCTCGGCGGCCTCGCGGTCGCCCAGGACCGCCACGCGGGGCACGCGGCGTTCCTGCAGGCCGCGCACGCGCGAGCCGAGGGAGCCGCGGCGCGCGACCTCGACACGGATCCCGGCCGCGCGGAAGCGCTCGGCCACAGCGTCCGCCGGGGTCCCGTGCCGATCGACGCGGACGGGCGCGAGCGCGAGCGGCACGGGCGCGAGCCAGGTCGGGAAGCGCCCCTCGTAGCGCTCGATCAGCAGCGCGACGAGCCTCTCCATCGATCCGATGAGTCCGCGATGCACCATGACCGGACGCGCGACGCGTCCGTGCGCGTCGGTGTAGCGGAGATCGAATCGTGCGGGCAGCACGCGATCGACCTGGACGGTCGAGAGGGTCAGCTCCCGCCCGGCGGCATCGATCACCTGGACGTCGATCTTGGGCCCGTAGAAGGCCGCCTCCCCATCGGCTCGGCGATGCGGCAGCCCCCGCCGGTCGAGAGCGTCCAGGAGGTCCTGCTCGGACGCTCGCCAGTCCTCGTCGGATCCCGCGTACGCCGACGCCTCTCGCAGGTCGCGTCCGGAGAGGCGGATGTACGAGATCTCGATGTCGAGGACGTCGTAGGCCCGGAGGATCGCGTCGACCGCGGTGACGACTTCCTCCACGACCTGGTCGGGCCGACAGAAGACGTGCGCATCGTCCAGGCTGATCTGCCGGACGCGGCTCAGACCGCCGAGGACGCCGGTGAGCTCGCTGCGGAACATCGCAGCCGACTCGGTGAGGCGGACGGGGAGGTCCCGCCAGCTGTGCGGTTCGGCCGCGTAGACCTGGACGTGGCTCGGGCAGTTCGCCGGCCGGAGGACGAGCTCGTCTCCGCCGACGCGCATGGCGGGGAACATGTCGGCGGCGAACTTGTCCCAGTGGCCGCTCCGCTCGAACAGGGAGCGCCGTGCGAGCACGGGGGTGTAGACACGTCGGCACCCGGTCTCCTGGGCGATCTCGGCGGCGAACTGCTCCAGGGAGGCGCGGACGGCCGCGCCGTGCGGGAGCCACAGGGGGAGACCGGCGCCGATGTCGGCGCTGGTCTCGAAGAGGCCGAGTCTTCGGCCGAGTACGCGGTGATCGTTGTCCATCTGTCCTTCTCCAGGGTGAGTGCGCGGAGAGGACACCGGAGACGACGAAGCCCGGGGTGTCTCCCCGGGCTGTGCGTCATGCGTGGTGTCGCTAGAGGTCGCGCCGGAGAGGAACCGGCGTCGTCGTGACCTGCAGCATTCGCATGCGCCGACGATAGCACGTCAGGCGATCCGGGGACGACGGCCGGGACGACCTCGGTCAGGCGCGATGACGGACGCGAGGGATGCCGGTGAGAGGATCCACCGGACGGCGGTGCACGCCGTCCGCATCCTCCACGGGGTAGCCTTCCCGGGCCCAGTACTCGAAGCCTCCGATCATCTCGCGCACGCGGTATCCGAGCTTCGCGAACTCCAGGGCGCCCTTGGCGCCCGCGTTGCAGCCCGGGCTCCAGCAGTAGACGACGACGTCCGCATCGGCGGGGATCTCGGTCGACGCCCGCTCGGCGATCTCGCGGTAGGGCATGTGGACGGCGTCCGGGACCCGTCCCTGCGCCCAGGCCTCCTCGGAGCGCACGTCGACCACCACGACGGGGTCGCCGGCGGAGCGTGCGGCGTGAAGATCGCTGGCATCGGTCTCGAAGGCGAGCTTGGCGGCGAAGTAGTCCTGGCGGTCGATCATGATCTCAGCGTACGCGGGCGTGCCCTGGACCGGGGGAGCATGACAGAGCCCCGTCCGGTGACCCGGACGGGGCTCTGTCATGGGGGAGGGAGGACTACTTCTCTCCGTCCTCTGGCTTCTTGCGCGGCTTCTTGACCGGCTCCGTCGCGACGACCGAGCTGGGAGTGTTCGGCGTCTCGCCGATGTGTCCCTCGTCGGTCGGCTCGATCTGGTCCTCGGAGACCCCGGCGCGGGCGTGGGCGCCCAGGATCTCCTCGTGAGCCGTTTCGTCGACGTCGTGCAGCGCGTGGCTCTGGTGAGCGTCGGCCGCAGCGATCTCCGTCTGCGTGAGCGGCTGCAGGCGATCCTCGAAGAACCAGCGCGACAGTGCCGAGCGGAAGTTCTCGGTCCACGGGATCCGGCCCTTGGCGTTCGGACGGACCACGAGCGGCTCGTAGGTGTCGACGTCGATGAGCTTCCACCGGTCGTAGACGTCCACGGGCTTGTGCACCTCGATGAACTCGCCACCGGGGAGGCGGACGATGCGTCCGGACTCGTAGCCGTGCAGCACGATCTCACGGTCCTTCTTCTGCAGTGCGATGCAGATCCGCTTCGTGATGAAGTACCCGAGCACGGGGCCGAGGATCAGCAGCGCCTGCAGCGTGTGGATGACACCCTCCATCGTGACCATGAAGTGCGTCGCGATGAGGTCGGAGGACGCGGCGGCCCAGAGCACGGCGTAGAAGATCACGCCGGCGACGCCGATGCCCGTGCGGGTGGCGGCGTTGCGCGGGCGCTGGGCGATGTGGTGCTCGCGCTTGTCCCCGGTGATCCATCCCTCGATGAACGGGTAGATCGCGACCAGGACGATGAAGATGCCGAGGACGGCGACCGGCAGCAGGATGCCGAACGACCAGGTGTGGCCGAGGAACACGACGTCGAGGTTCGACGGAGCCAGACGCAGCGCGCCGTCCGCGAAGCCGATGTACCAGTCCGGCTGCGTACCCGCCGACACGGGAGACGGGTCGTACGGGCCGTAGTTCCAGACCGGGTTGATCTGGAAGAGGGAGGCGATCAGCACGATCGTGCCGAAGACGATGAACAGGTAGCCGCCCATCTTGGACATGTACACCGGCATCATCGGGTAGCCGACGACGTTGTCGTTCGTCCGGCCGGGGCCGGCGAACTGCGTGTGCTTGTTGATCACCATGAGCATCAGGTGCAGCACCACGAACGCGAGGACGAGGGCCGGCAGCAGCAGGATGTGCAGGGTGTACAGGCGGCCCACGATGTCGGTGCCGGGGAACTCGCCGCCGAAGAGCAGGAACGAGGTCCACGTTCCGATCAGCGGGATGCCCTTGATCATGCCGTCGATGATCCGCAGGCCGTTGCCGGAGAGCAGGTCGTCCGGCAGCGAGTACCCGGTGAAGCCTTCGGCCATCGCGAGGATGAACAGCACGAAGCCGATCACCCAGTTCAGCTCACGCGGCTTGCGGAAGGCGCCCGTGAAGAAGATGCGCAGCATGTGCACGCCGATGCCGGCGACGAACACCAGCGCGGCCCAGTGGTGGATCTGCCGGACCAGGAGTCCGCCGCGCAGGTCGAACGAGATCCGCAGGGTGGACTCCAGAGCCGCGGACATCTCGATGCCGCGCATCGGGGCGTAAGCGCCCGTGTAGTGCGTCGGAACCATCGACGCCTGGAAGAAGAACGTCAGGAAGGTGCCCGAGAGGAGCACCACGACGAAGCTCCACAGGGCGATCTCGCCGAGCATGAACGACCAGTGATCCGGGAAGATCTTCCGGCCGAGCTCCTTGACGAAGCCGGACAGGCTCGTGCGCTCGTCGAGGTAGTTCGCCGTGGCGCCGACGAAACGGCCGCCGAGCGGCTTCTCGTCCTTCTTGTCGCCCTTCGTCTCGGGGGTGACGGTTGCGGTGCTCAATGGCGCTCCCAGAAGCTCGGACCGACGGGTTCGGTGAAGTCGCTCTGCGCGACGAGGTAGCCCTCGTCATCGACGGTGATGGGCAGCTGCGGCAGCGGCCGGGCGGCCGGGCCGAAGATGACCTTGGCGTGCTCGGTCACATCGAACTGCGACTGGTGGCAGGGGCAGAGCAGGTGGTGGGTCTGCTGCTCGTAGAGCGCGACCGGGCAGCCGACGTGCGTGCAGACCTTGGAGTACGCGACGATGCCGTCGTACGACCAGTCCTTGCGCTCCTCGGACTCGATGAGCTGCTCGGGCAGCAGGCGCATGAGGAGGACGATGGCCTTCGCCTTCTCCTCCAGGTACCCGCCGTCGTGGCCGAGCTCGGTGAGGCTCTCGGGGATGACGTGCACGGCGGAGCCGAGGGTGACGTCCGCGGCGCGGATCGGGGTGCCGTCGGGGTCGCGCGCCAGGCGCACGCCCTTCTCCCACATCGTGTGCTTGAGCAGCTGGACCGGGTCGCCCGCGATCGGGTTCTCCGGGGTGCTGTGGGGGGCGAGACCGCGGAAGAGCGTCACGCCGGGGATGATCGAGGCGACGAGCGCGGCGAAGAGCGAGTTGCGGATCATCGTGCGGCGCCCGAACCCGGACTCCTCGTTCGCGTCCGCGAACGCCTTGACGGCGGCGGCGCGTGTCGAGTCGCGACCACGGGTGGGGTGGCGCGACTCCACGAACTCCTTGTCGTTCATCACGGCCTTGGACCAGTGGATGGCGCCGATGCCGAGTGCGAGGAGCGCGAGGGCGATGCCGAGGCCGATGAAGAGGTTGTTGTAGCGCACGTCGATGAGCGCGCCGCTCTCGATCGGGAACAGCATGTAGGCGGCGACCGCCCACAGGCTGCCCGCGAGGGACAGGTAGAAGAGCGTGTAGACCGTGCGGACGGCCGTCTTCATCGCCTTCGGGTCCTTGTCCGTGATCCGCTCACGGTGCGGCGGAAGACCCGGGTTCTCCGCGGGATCGCTGACTGCGACGCTCAGCCCGGGGGAGGGCTGATAGGCCCTGTCGAGAGCCTGCGAGTCGTCGTGTGCCATGGTGCTCCTCGTACGTTCTTCGATATGCAAGCGTCAGTTGGACTTCGCCGTGATCCACACGGTGATGGCGACCAGCGCGCCGATCCCGAAGATCCAGACGAAAAGGCCCTCGGAGACGGGGCCGAGCGAGCCCAGCGTGAAGCCGCCCACCTGAACCGCCTCCTGCTGGAACAGCAGGGCGGAGATGATGTCGCGCTTGTCCTCGGCGGACAGGTTCATGTCGCCGAAGACGGGCATGTTCTGCGGACCGGTGACCATGGCCGCGTACATGTGCAGGGCGCTCGTGCTCGTCAGCGGGGGCGCGTACTTGCCCTCGGTCAGCGCACCGCCGGCGGCGGCGACGTTGTGGCACATCGCGCAGTTGATGCGGAACAGCTCGGCACCGTGCGAGACGTCGCCCTTTCCGTCCAGCACCTCGGCCTCGGGGTAGGTCGGACCGGGCGCGACGGACTGCACCCACGCGGCCATCGACTTGATCTGCTCGTCGGTGAACTGCGGGTGCTTCTGCGGCGCCTGCGGCCCCTGCATCTGCAGCGGCATGCGGCCCGTCGCGACCTGGAACTCCACCGCGAGCTCGCCGACGCCGAACAGGCTCGGCCCGTTCTCGGTGCCCTGGAGGTTCATGCCGTGGCAGGTGGCGCAGTTCGCCTGGAAGAGCTTCTCGCCCTCCTCCACGGACACCTGCGCGGTGGCGGCGGTCGGCTCGCTGGCGGCGAACGCAGCGGATGCGCCGGCGTAGATGCCGCCGGTGATCATGAGGCCGGCGCCGATGAGGGCGGCGGCGGCCAGGGGGCTGCGGCGACCGCCGGAACGGCGCTTCTTCTCTCGTGCCATGTCGGGAATCCGCTCCGTTTTCTTTACTTCAGGAAATAGATGACGAAGAACAGGGCGATCCAGACCACGTCGACGAAGTGCCAGTAGTAGGACACGACGATCGAGGAGGTCGCCTCCTTGTGCGTGAAGTTCTTCACCGCGTAGGCGCGCCCGATGACGAGGAGGAACGCGACGAGACCGCCGGTCACGTGCAGGGCGTGGAAGCCCGTCGTGATGTAGAAGGCCGAGGCGTAGGAGTCGGCCGAGATCGGCATGCCCTCGGCGACGAGCTGGGCGTACTCCCAGACCTGGCCGGAGACGAACACGGCGCCCAGGATGAACGTGAGCCAGAACCACTCGACCATGCCCCACCGCTTGCGGCCCTTGTCGTTGCGGGCCGTGTACGGCTGCAGGCGCTCGGCGGCGAAGACGCCCATCTGGCAGGTGACCGACGACAGCACCAGGATGATGGTGTTCACCGTGGCGTACGGCACGTTCAGCAGCTCGGTGCGGGAGGCCCACAGCTCGGGCGAGGTGCTGCGCAGGGTGAAGTAGATCGCGAACAGGCCCGCGAAGAACATCACCTCGCTGCCGAGCCAGACAATGGTTCCGACGGCCACGGGGTTGGGCCGCTTGATCGTTCTCGCCGCCGGGGCATACGTCGCTGAGGTCGTCACCCCTCCATTATGGCCGATCCGCGACGGCGATTCTTGCACCCCCGGGGGCCGTTTCGCCTTCCGGGCACTTAGGGAGACCTAAGAAGTCGCCGGGAATCCGCTGTGTGTCCAGGGCCTCCTCGCCGCGGCGGCCGAGGTCACGACCCGGTCACGAACCGGGCCCGTCGATAGGATTCCCCCATGGCGGATGCGTTGACCTGGCCCGATGTCCTCTCCACTCTCCTCGCACGGCGCGACCTCAGCGTGTACGAGTCGACGTGGGCGATGCGTCAGGTCATGCGCGGCCAGGCGACCCCGGCGCAGCTGGCGGGCTTCCTCGTCGGGCTGCGCGCCAAGGGCGAGACCATCGACGAGATCGTCGGCTTCCGCGACGCGATCCTGGAGGCGGCGGTCCCGCTGCCGGTGTCGTCGGACGTGCTCGACATCGTCGGCACGGGAGGCGACCGGGTCGGGACCGTGAACGTCTCCACGACGGCGGCGATCGTGATCGGCGCGATGGGCGTGCCGGTCGTCAAGCACGGCAACCGCGCGGCGAGCTCGGCCTCCGGCGCGTCGGACGTGCTCGGCGCCCTGGGGCTGGATCTCACGCTGGATCCGCAGGCCGTCGCCGACATCCTCGACCGCACGGGCATCACGTTCGCGTGGGCGGGCGCCTTCCACCCGGGGTTCAAGCACGCCGGCGGGGTGCGCGCGGAGCTCGGCGTGCCGACCGTCTTCAACATGCTGGGACCGCTGTGCAACCCCGCGCGGGCGGAGGCGAACGCGGTGGGCGTCGCCCAGCTCGAGCGCGTGCCGTTGATCACCGGCGTCTTCCGCACCCGCGGCGCGACCGCGCTCGTCTTCCGCGGCGACGACGGCCTCGACGAGCTGACCACGACGGGGCACAGCCGCATCTGGGAGGTCACGCGCGGCGACATCCACGAGCACGACCTGGACCCGCGCGACCTCGGGATCCCGCTGGCGGAGCTCTCGGACCTGATCGGCGGCTCTCCCGAGCACAACGCGGAGGTACTGCGCCGCACCCTCGCGGGCGAGGCCGGTGCGGTCCGGGACATCGTCCTCCTCAACGCCGCGGCCGGGGTCGTCGCCTACGAGCTCTCGCACGACGCCGCTCAGGCGCAGCGGCCGATCCTGGAGCGGCTCGCCGACGCCCTGGCGCGCGCGTCCGCCGCGATCGACGACGGGCGCGCCCTCGCCAAGCTGGACGAGTGGATCTCCGCCTCCCGGGACTTCGCCGCGTAGGGACCGGACATGGATCCCGTCGACGCCCTGCTCGAGATCGCCCGGCTGCTGGAGCGCGAGCGGGCGTCGCGGTACCGGGCGCGCGCGTTCCGGCAGGCCGCCGCGGCGTTCGGCGACCTGGATGAGGCGTCGCGCGCCGACCCCGCCCGGATCCGCGCGACGAAGGGCATCGGCGCGTCCACGTCGGAGGTGATCCTCGAGGCTCTCGAGGGGAAGGTGCCGCACTACCTCGTCGAGCTCCGCGGCGAGGTCGAGCCCGAGCGCCGTTCGGAGCTGCGTGCGCGGCTGCGCGGAGACCTTCACGCCCACACCGACTGGTCCGACGGGACGACCCCGATCGCCGTGATGGCCGATGCGGCGCGGGCGCTGGGGCACGACTACCTCGCGATCACGGACCATTCGCCGCGGCTCCGGGTCGCCCGCGGGCTGTCGGCGGAGCGGCTGCGCGAGCAGATCCCGCTCGTGCGCGGTGCGAGCGGAGACGGTCTCACCGTGCTCGCGGGAATCGAGGTCGACATTCTGGAGGACGGTGCGCTCGATCAGGAGGACGCGCTTCTCGCGGAGCTGGACGTCGTGGTGGCGTCCGTGCACTCGAAGCTGCGGATGGATGCCGGGCCGATGACCCGGCGGATCGTCCGTGCGGTGAGTCATCCGCACGTCTCGGTGCTGGGCCACGTCACCGGGCGCCTCGTGCAGGGGGAGCGCGGCACCCGCCCGCCGTCCGTCTTCGACGCCCGCGCGGTCTTCGAGGCATGCGCGGAGCACGGGGTGGCGGTGGAGATCAACTCCCGACCGGAGCGCCAGGACCCGCCGGACGAGCTCCTGGCCCTGGCCGTGGAGATCGGCTGTCTCTTCTCGATCGACTCCGACGCCCACGCGCCGGGGCAGCTCTCGTTGCTGGACCACGGCGCGGAGAGGGCGGAGCGTCTCGGGGTGCCGCCGGAGCGGATCGTGACGACCTGGGGACTGGAGCGGCTCCGCCGCTGGGCGGGATAGGTCAGCCGAGGCGGTCGAGGGCCTCGATCGCCCGTCCCATGGACGTGCCGAGGTTCCACCGTTCGGCCAGCGCCACCGCCGCCGCCCGTGCGGCGTCGTCGAGCGGGTGCAGGGGAGCGGCCGGCGCGGCGACGTCGAGCGTCGTCGCGACCCGCACCACCGTCGGGGCGACGTCGAGGTAGGCCGAGGCGGCGAGGATCTTCTTCGCCACACCCGCGGATATCCCTTCCCCGCGCTCCGCCGCCGCGCGGATCCCGTCCAGGTCCCCGTGCGCGGCGAGGAGCGCGGCGGCCGTCTTCTCGCCGACGCCGGGGACGCCGGGGAGGCCGTCCGACGCGTCGCCGCGCATCGTCGCGAAGTCCGCGTACTGCGAGGGGAGGACCCCGTACTTCGCGACCACCGAGGCGTCGGTCAGGTCCTCCAGGTTGCTCATGCCCCGCGCGGTGTAGACCACCCGGACGCCGCGGGCGTCGTCGACGAGCTGGAAGAGGTCGCGGTCACCGGTGACGATGTCGACGGGCATCCCCGCCGTGTGCGCCAGGGTGCCGATGACGTCGTCGGCCTCGTGCGCGGGCGCCCCGATCACGGTGAGGTCGAGAGCGGCGAGCGATTCCCGGATGACGGGGATCTGCGCCTCGAGGGGATCGGGCACCTCTTCCACGTCGGCGCCTCCCGGGACGACCTCGACGACGCGGTGCGCCTTGTAGCTGGGGATCAGGTCGACCCGCCACTGGGGACGCCAGTCGTCGTCCCAGCAGGCGACGAGGTGCGTCGGCTCGTACGCCGTGACGAGCTTGGCGACCATGTCGAGCAGCCCCCGCGCGGCGTTCACGGACGTGCCGTCCGGCGCCTTGACGGTGTCGGGCACGCCGTAGAAGGCCCGGAAGTAGAGAGAGGCGGTGTCGAGCAGCATGAGCTTCGGGGCGCGCGCGGTCATGGGCTCAGTCTGCCAGGCGGCTGCGGGGCGCCCGCGGAGTCACGGGCACCCCGGTGCGCCGGGCCTCTCCTCGCAGGTGCCGTCCACCAGCGCCGAGCGGGCCTCGAACACGCGCACCGTCTGCGTCGCGGGCGCCGCGGCGATCTCGCCCATGGGGATCCACCCCAGGCCGTAGTCCAGGTCGGCGGCGTAGCGGACGACGACGGTGGCGGTGTATTCGCCTCTCGCGCCGTACACGTGGCTCGTCGCCGTGGGGGTGAAGTCGGCTTGGCCGAGGGCGGCCCACGACGCGCCGGGGTCCGCGGTCGACCGAGTCGCGCCGTCGCCGTACGCGAAGTCGAAGCCGACGGGCGTGAACCGCACCGTGACGAAGCGTCCCAGAAGATCCGCGGAGGTGGTCTGCGCGGTCGCGTCGCTGACGAAGTTGGCGGGAAGCCCCACGACGCCGACGTTGCCGGGCTCTGCGGACACCGTCGTGCCGGTCGGGACGAAGCGGACGAGATCGGCGAGGGTGATCGGACGGGGCGCCGGCTCCGCCGGGTCCTCGGGGCCGGCGTCCACCTGGGGCGGGCGCGCCCCGAAGCACAGGCGGGCGTCCTGCAGGCGTTCCAGACAGCGCTGGAGCTCCTCCGGGTCAATGCCGACATCGAATCCAGGATCCGAAACGGGGTCGTCATCGGGATAGTCAGATGGGATCTTCGGCCCTGACTCCCCAGAATCGGACTCAGGTTGCCCGGGTATTTCGTAGCCGTCCCAAACATCAATCGTGTCGCCGTCGTTGCAAGCACCGAGATGCAGCGAAATTTCATCACACACGGCTTCTCCCGCTGTGGATGGCGTTGCGACCGACGTTGCTATCGCAACGAGTGTGAGCGCTAGAACACGGGTTAGCACGTGTGATCCGTGAGCTGGGACATCACGATTACTAGCTCGTTGCGCTCGACCATCATTTCGACGGACAGAAGAGACCACGGCTCTCGGTCGGCAGGAGTTACATCCGTTCCGTTCGAATCCAGGACCTGACTTTCGCCGACGCCGACGCAGACGTCGATAGTCACAGTGTCGGTGGCACGTGCAGGAGGGTTCTGGCCTTCGACGTACTTGACCTCTGTGTCACCCTTGATAGTCAACCCACGCTCTTTGAACTTCCGTCTGCTCTCGATGTTGGCGTCGAGTGCTTCGCCCCGCAGGAAGGCCTGCGGGTCGGCCGTGCGGTCCCCAGCGCGCTCCCGGTTAGCCGCGTCGATGTACGCGCGGTAGGTCGCTTCGGCGGCGGCGAACGCCTCCTCCTCGGACGCGAACAGGGGCGTCGGCGTCGGGTCGGGCGCGGGCGTCGGGGCGCAGCCGCCGAGGGCCATGGCGCCGCCGACAGCCATCGCGACGAGGGCGACGCGGGCGCGGCGCCGACGGGAGGAGAGGTGCTCAGGGGTCACCGTTTCACGCTATCCACGCGACGAAGCGTCGTCCGGGTTATCCACAGGCGCGAGGGTGTCGAGCGCGGGCGAAAGGGGCGTCGCCCATGGAGGGTTCCGATCTGATAGCCTGAAGTGTCACCCGTGGGGATCCGTCCGCATGTGCGTGACGCGCAATCCCATAACCATCCGCTTCGGAGCGATCTTCCGTCATGCATGTCGACGGAGCCCCGGGGCCCGATCATCCATCTACAAGGACTACCCACTACATGACTACCGCAACGACCGCCACGGCCGCCAAGCAGGTCGCGATCAACGACATCGGATCTGCCGAGGACTTCCTGGCCGCGGTCGAGAAGACCCTGAAGTTCTTCAACGACGGCGACATCATCGAGGGCACGATCGTCAAGATCGACCGCGACGAGGTCCTGCTCGACGTCGGCTACAAGACCGAGGGCGTCATCCCCTCGCGCGAGCTCTCCATCAAGCACGACGTCGACCCCAACGAGGTCGTCGCCGTCGGCGACCAGGTCGAGGCCCTCGTTCTCCAGAAGGAGGACAAGGAAGGCCGCCTGATCCTGTCCAAGAAGCGCGCCCAGTACGAGCGCGCCTGGGGCGACGTGGAGAAGATCAAGGAGAACGACGGGGTCGTCACCGGCCAGGTGATCGAGGTCGTCAAGGGCGGCCTCATCGTCGACATCGGCCTGCGCGGCTTCCTCCCGGCCTCGCTCATCGAGCTGCGCCGCGTCCGCGACCTCACGCCGTACCTCGGCCAGGAGCTGGAGGCCAAGATCCTCGAGCTCGACAAGAACCGCAACAACGTCGTGCTCTCGCGCCGCGCTCTGCTCGAGCAGACGCAGTCCGAGTCGCGCACCACGTTCCTCAACAACCTGCACAAGGGTCAGGTCCGCAAGGGCGTCGTCTCCTCGATCGTCAACTTCGGTGCGTTCGTGGACCTCGGCGGCGTGGACGGCCTCGTGCACGTCTCCGAGCTGTCCTGGAAGCACATCGAGCACGCCTCCGAGGTCGTCGAGGTGGGCCAGGAGGTCACCGTCGAGATCCTCGAGGTCGACCTCGACCGCGAGCGGGTCTCCCTGTCGCTGAAGGCGACGCAGGAGGACCCGTGGCAGGTCTTCGCCCGCACCCACGCCATCGGCCAGGTCACCCCGGGCAAGGTCACCAAGCTCGTCCCGTTCGGCGCGTTCGTCCGCGTCGCGGACGGCATCGAGGGCCTCGTGCACATCTCCGAGCTCTCCAGCAAGCACGTCGAGCTGGCGGAGCAGGTCGTCTCGGTGGGCGAGGAGGTGTTCGTCAAGGTCATCGACATCGACCTCGACCGTCGCCGCATCTCGCTGTCGCTGAAGCAGGCCAACGAGTCGGTCGACCCCTACGGCACCGAGTTCGACCCGGCGCTGTACGGCATGCTCGCGGAGTACGACGAGAACGGCGAGTACAAGTACCCGGAGGGCTTCGACGCCGAGACCGGTGCGTGGAAGGAAGGCTTCGACGCCCAGCGCGAGGCTTGGGAGCAGGAGTACGCCGCCGCGCAGGCGCGCTGGGAGGCGCACAAGGCCCAGGTGCTCAAGGCCGCCGAGGCCGAGGCCGCCGCGGGCGACGACTTCGGGGGACAGACGTTCTCCAGCGAGTCGACCGGCGCCGGCACGCTCGCCGACGACGAGGCTCTCGCGGCTCTCCGCGAGAAGCTCTCGGGCGGCAACGCGTAATACCGACCGCTTCGGTTCCGAACGGGCCGTCACCCCGCCTCACGGCGCGGGTGGCGGCCCGTTCCGCGTCTCCGACGCGACCGACGACCGGTCCGTGGACGTCTTCCGGACGGGGGCGCGTCGGCGACATATGACGCCGTGGATGACGTCCGATGACGCTGTGTGAAGCGGCGTGACGGTATGTGACCGCCCCGCCGACGGAGGGGGCCGCAGCGTGGTGGACTGTCGCTCTCACCCGGCACGTCCATCCCCAGAGGAGACCCCATGTCCCGTCCCGCCCGCGTACTCCGCTCGCTCGCAGCGCTCGCCGTGGTCGCCACGCTCATGGCCGGGTGCTCCAGCGGTTCCGCAGGCTCCGGCGGCGGCGAGGAACCGGGCGCGGGCGGCACCCTCACGTATCTGGAGCCGCAGACCTGGACCACCCTGTACCCGCCGGCGGCGGGCTTCTACCCGAACGGTGGAGTCGTCAACAACATCACCGACCGGCTGCTGTACCAGAACCCGGAGACGCTGGAGCTGGAGCCGTGGATCGCCACGGCCCTGCCCGAGGTGAACGCCGACTCCACGGAGTACACGTTCACGATCCGCGACGACGTCACCTACTCCGACGGCACCCCGCTGGACGCGGAGAACGTCGTGCGCAACCTCGACCTGTTCGGCAAGGGCGACTCGACCCGCGCCCTCACGGTGTCCGAGGCGATCAACAACTACGACCGCGGCGAGGTCGTGGACGAGCACACCGTCCGGTTCCACTTCACGGCTCCTGCGCCGGGCTTCGCGCAGGCCGTCTCGACGATCAACTCCGGTCTGCTGTCGAACGCGACCCTGGACAAGACGAACGAGGAGTTCGGCCCGGGAAACGCCACGACGGTGATCGGCTCGGGACCGTTCGTCGTCGCCGACGAGAAGATCGGCACCGAGCTCACTCTCACGGCCCGTGAGGACTACGACTGGGCTCCGCCGTCGCTCGCGCACCAGGGCCGCGCCCTCCTCGACGGCGTGCACGTCGTCGTCGCGGGGGAGAGCAGCGTCCGCGTGGGCACGGTCGTCGCAGGGCAGGCCGACGTCGCCCGACAGATCGACGCGCCGGACGAGGCGCAGTTCGCGGCCGACGGCCTGAGCCTTCACGCCGCCACCACGAACGGCGTGAACAACGGGTTCAGCTTCCGCTTCCGCAACCCCGTGCTCTCCGACATCCGCGTGCGCCAGGCGATCATCGCGGGCGTCGACCGCGAGGCGATCGTGGAGACGCTGTTCACGGACAGCTACCCGCTCGCGACCGGGGCCCTGGCCCGGACGGCCCTGGGGTACGTCGACACCTCCGAGTACTACGCGTACGACCCGAAGCGCGCCGCGGCCCTCCTCGACGAGGCGGGGTGGAAGGCCGGAGCCGACGGGGTACGCGTGAAGGACGGCGTCCGCCTGAGCCTGACCTTCAACGAGGCGCTGCCGCAGCCGCGTTCCAAGGAGGTCGTGACGCTCGTCCAGGAGCAGCTGGGCGAGCTCGGGATCGACGTCCAGCTCTTCGCCGGCGACCAGGCGGCGCAGACCGAGGCGTCCCTGTCCGCCGACACGATCCAGGTGTACCACTCGATGGTCGGACGCGCGGACTTCGACGTGCTGAAGTCGCAGTTCTTCAGCGGGAACCGAAACACGCTCCTGAACCGGGACAACACGGACGACTCGATCGGCGACCCGGAGCTCGACGCGCTCCTGTCCGCGATCGCGTCCGCTCCCACGGTGGAGGCGCGCCAGGCCGCGTCGGAGGCGGCGCAGAAGCGCATCGCCGAGCAGGCGTACTTCCTGCCGATCTTCGAGGAGCCCCAGGTGTTCGGTCTGAGGGCCGGCGTGCAGGACTTCGCCACCGAGTCGGTCGGTCGCCCGTCGTTCTACTCGACGTGGCTCGACCGCTGACCGCGGGCAGGCTCGGCACATGGCGTACATCCTGAGGCGGGTCGGGCAGGCGCTGCTCGTCCTTGCTCTCACCTACACGCTGGCGTACCTCCTGCTCGCCGCCCTGCCGGGGGATGCCGTGCTCGCACGGTACGGCTCTCCGGAACTGGGGCTCTCCGCGGAGCAGCTGGCCGAGATCCGGGCCGCATACGGCGCGGATCGCAGCCTGGTCGAGCGCTTCGCGGAGTCGACGCTGGGATTCCTCCGCGGCGAGTTCGGCTTCTCGGTGCAGAGCGGGGCGTCCGTGGCGGCGCTGCTCGCGACGGCACTGCCGTCCACGCTCGTCCTCGCCGTGGCCGGGCTGGCGACGGCGGTGTTCCTGGCGGTGACCGTCGCGTTCACGGCGACGTACGGAGGCTCCCGGTGGTTGCGGCGGATCTTCCACGCGATCCCGCCGCTGCTGGTGTCCCTTCCGGTGTTCTGGGTCGGGATCGTCCTCGTGCAGATCTTCTCGTTCCGTCTCGGCCTCGTCCCAGTGATCGGCGCGAACCCGGTCCAGGCGCTCATCCTGCCGGTGGCGACGCTGGCCATCCCCATCGCCGCCCCGCTCGCCCAGGTCCTGATGCGCAGCATCGAGGACGTGCGCGACCAGCCCTTCGTCACCGTCGTGCGCGCCCGCGGAGCGAGCACGTCCTGGCTGCTGTGGCGGACGGTCGCACGCAACGCCCTCCTCCCCACGCTCACCATGGCGGGTCTGCTCTTCGGCGAGCTGGTGGGCGGCGCGGTCGTGACCGAGACCGTGTTCGGACGCGCCGGGGTCGGCCAGCTCACCGCCCAGGCGGTCGCGAACCGCGACACCCCGGTCCTGCTCGCGGTGGTGGTGCTCTCCACGGTCGTCTTCGTCGTCATCAACCTCGTCGTGGATCTCCTCTATCCGTTGCTGGACCCGCGCCTGCGCACGAGCCGACCCGGTCGGTCGCGTCTCGCACGTCCGGTTCCGACATCGCCGGTCGAGGCCGTTCCCGAGACGGAGGTCGTCCGATGACATCCGCACCCGTCACGACCGTCGACCGGGGGACCGGTCGCCCCGGCAGGCGCGACGCCGCGACGCGGCCCGCGGTGCTGCGCCCCGGCGTCATCCTGCCCGTGCTGGTCCTCCTCGTCGCCCTCGCCTGGGCGCTCCTGCCGGGGGTCTTCGCGCCCGGGAGCCCGACGGCGTCGGTCGGCCCGGCGCTGCAGCCGCCCGGCCTGGAGCACCTGTTCGGGACCGACGCCACCGGACGAGACCTCTTCACCCGCGTCGTGCACGGCGCGTCCGCGTCGATCGTGGGCGCGGTCGTCGCGGTCCTGGTCGGACTCGTCGCCGGCACGGCCATCGGCGTGGCGGCCGGTGCGGTTGGCGGAGCGCTGGAGGACGTGCTCATGCGGTTCGTGGACGTCCTGCTCGCGATCCCCGGCCTCCTGCTCTCGCTGAGCGTCGTCATCCTGCTCGGCTTCGGCACCACGAACGCCGCGATCGCCGTCGGCGTCACCTCCATCGCGGTGTTCGCCCGTCTCGCGCGTTCGCAGGTCGTGAGCGTGCGCGGAGCCGAGTTCGTGGAGGCCGCATACGGATCCGGAGGGAGCTTCGGATCCGTGCTCGTCCGCCACATCCTGCCGAACTCGCTCACCCCTGTCATCGCGCTCGCGGCGCTGCAGCTCGGCTCCGCGATCCTCCAGATCTCGACCCTCGGCTTCCTCGGCTACGGTGCGCCGCCGCCCACGCCCGAGTGGGGGCTGCTGATCGCGGAGGGACGGGACTACGTCGCGACCGCCTGGTGGCTGACGGTGCTGCCCGGCGCGGTCGTCGCCCTCGTCGTGCTCGCCACCAACCGGCTCAGCGCCGTCATCCGAGGAGGCCGAGGAGCATGACCCGCGCACTGTTGGAGATCCGGGACCTCGCGGTGGCCTACCGCACAGGACGAGGGGAGTTCACGGCCGTCGACGGCGTCTCCTTCGACGTCGAGGCGGGCCGGACGACCGCGCTCGTGGGCGAGTCGGGGTCGGGCAAGTCCACGGTCGCCCAGTCGGTGATCGGACTGCTCGCCGGGAACGGGCGGATCACCGCCGGGAGCATCGCGCTCAACGAGCGCACCGACGGCCTCACCCAGCTCGTCGGTCTCCCCGAGCGACGGTGGCGGCATCTGCGCGGCCGCTGCGTGGCGCTCATCCCGCAGGACCCGGGGACCTCGCTGAACCCGGTCGCCACGATCGGGGCGAGCGTGGCCGAGGCGCTGCGGATCCACGGCTGGAAGGACGGGGCGCGGATCCGCGCCCGGGTGATCGAGCTGCTGGACAAGGTGGGCATCGACGACCCGGAGCGGCGCGCGCGGCAGTATCCGCACGAGCTGTCCGGCGGCATGCGTCAGCGCGTGCTGATCGCCGCGGCGCTCGGACTCGAACCGGAGCTGATCATCGCCGACGAGCCCACGAGCGCTCTGGACGTCACCGTGCAGCGCAAAGTGCTGGACCTGATCGACCGGCTGCGTCGGGAATCCGGCAGCGGCGTGCTGTTCATCACGCACGACCTCGCGGTCGCCGCCGACCACTCCGACTCCCTCGTCGTCATGCGGCAGGGCCGGATCGAGGAGAAGGGCGTCTCGCGCGTCGTTCTCGGGCAGCCCCGGGCGGAGTACACCCGGACCCTCCTCGCCGACGCGCCCTCGCTCGCCAGGGTCGTGGAACGGCGCGCCCATCAGCCTGCGCCGGGCGAACCGCCGCTCGTCGAGGTCCGCGGACTCCGTCAGGAGTACCGTTCCGGGCGCGGGGAGGCCTTCGTCGCCGTGGATGACGTGTCCTTCACGGTGGCACGCGGGACCACGCACGCCCTCGTGGGCGAGTCGGGCTCGGGGAAGACGACGACGGGCCGCAGCATCGCGGGGCTCAACCGGCCGTCCGCCGGGAGCATCCTCGTCGGCGGGACGGAGGTCACGGCGCTGGGGTCGGCGCGTGGCGCCCGGCGGGCCTTCCGCCGCGTCGCCCAGCTCGTCTACCAGAACCCCTATGCGTCCCTGGACCCGCGTCGCCCGATCGGCCGCACGCTGGCGGAGCCGCTGGAGAACTTCGGGATCGGAAATCGCGCGGACCGCGAGGAGCGCGTGGCCCACCATCTCGAGCTCGTCGCGCTTCCGGCCGAGATCGCGGCGCGTCGCCCGTCCGAGCTGTCCGGAGGACAGCGTCAGCGGGTCGCGATCGCGCGGGCACTGATCCTGGAGCCCGAGCTGGTCGTGCTCGACGAGGCCGTCTCGGCCCTCGATGTCACGGTCCAGGCGCAGATCCTCCGGCTCCTCGCGCGCCTTCAGGACGAGCTCGCCCTCACGTACGTCTTCATCTCGCACGACCTCGCCGTCGTCCGTCAGATCGCGGACACCGTTTCCGTCCTGCAGCGCGGGCGACAGGTCGAGCACGGACCGACCGCGCGGGTCTTCGACCGCCCGGAGCACGTATACACGCGCCGTCTCATCGACGCGATCCCCGGCGCCGCCCTCCGTCCCGAGGCGCCGTCCGCGCCGCCCGTCCTTTCCGCCGCCAACCTGTTCGTCAAGGAGGATGCATGACCACGCCCCGTCTGGGCTTCTTCACCCGTCTGCTGGAGGACGCCGACGCCGCCGACCGGTACCGGTTCGCCCTGGAGCAGATCGAGCTCGCCGAGCGGCACGGCTTCGCCTCCGCCTGGCTCGCGCAGCACCACTTCGGCGCGGACGAGGGCGGGCTCCCGTCGCCGTTCGTGCTCCTTGCCGCCGCGGCGCAGCGCACGTCCCGGATCGGCCTGGCCACCGGTGTGCTGACCCTCCCGATCGACGACCCCCTCCGGGCGGCGGAGGACGCGAGCGTGCTCGACGCCCTGAGCGGCGGGCGGGTGCAGCTGGGGATCGCCTCCGGGGGCACGCCGTCGTCGTTCGCGCCGTTCGGGCGCGACTCCGCGCAGCGGCGGGAGATCTTCGCGGACCACGCAGCCGTCTTCCGGGACGCGCTGGCCGGCCGCGGCGTCCGCGGGACGGACGCACGGATCTATCCGGCCGCCGACGGGCTCGACCGCCGGATCTGGCAGGCCACGTTCTCCGTCGAGGGCGGTGTCCGGGCAGGGACCGACGGCGACGGGCTGCTCCTGTCGCGGACGCAGCCCCGGCCGGGGGACGCCGCCGACCTCCCGCTGCACGAGCTGCAGCTGCCCATCATCGAGGCCTACCGCGACAGCCTCCCGGCGGGGGCGCCGTTCCGGGTGCTCGCCTCGCGCACCGCCGTCGTGGTGGACGAGGCGGACAGGACGCGGGTGCGGGAGCACGCCGCGCCGCGGCTGCGGCGGCTGGCGACCACCCTCCACGGCGTGGACGCGGACGGGCTCGGCATCGACGAGCTGATCCGGATCACCGACACCCACATCGGCACCGTCGACGAGGTCGTGGCCTCCCTCGAGGCGGACCAGGCCATCGGGGCCTCGACGGACGTGTCGTTCCAGGTGCACTCGGTCGACCCCGGCCACGAGCTGACGCTGCGCTCGCTGGAACTGCTGGCGAGCGAGGTCGCGCCGCGCCTCGGCTACGCCCTCGGGGACACCGCCGCGCAGGACCTCCGCGGCCTCCATCTCGCCGCGGCGACCCGAGGCGGTGACGCATGAGCGCCGACATCATCGACCTCCTCGCGGGCGTGACCCCGGGAAGCGCGCTCGACGAACTGCGCGGGCGACGTCCCCAGGCGCGGGAGAACGCGCAGCGCAGCTTCGAGGCGCTGCTGGAACCGGCCGAGCCCGGGACCTTCCCGCTCGCCGAGCGCTATGCGGTGGCGGCATTCGTGGCGCGCCTGCACGGCTTCGGGTCGGCAGCGGAGTTCTACGCGGATCTGCTCGGCGACGAGGCCCCGGATCTGGTCACCGCGATCGCGGCTGCGGCGGACGGCGCCGGCGGACGCGGACCGGTCGGCGTGTACCGGGAGCCGGGGCTGAGGGGAGAGGACGAGCCGGTCGATCCGTGGACCGCGGCGCCGGAGTTCGGCGTCCGGCTCGCCGCGGCACTGACGCACGCGCACCTGCTCGTCCTGCGTCCGCGCGAGGCCGGCGCGCCGGCTCTGCAGGCGCTCGTCGAAGCGGGATGGAGCGCCGACGACATCGTCACCCTGTCACAGCTCGTCGCCTTCCTGAGCTTCCAGCTCCGGCTGGCCTGGGGGATTCGCGCGGTGCGCGAGCACCCGGCGGGCGCCGCCGGAGACGTCGTCCCCTCGTTCGAAGGAGCACAGCGATGACCGACACCGCCGCCGGCGCACAGGACCCCGGCACCCTCGTCACGGAGTATCCCGAGCTCAGGCGACCCCATGGCTTCACCCAGGAGGGCCTCGGATGGGTGCCCTGGCTCGCCCCGGTCCCGGAGGCCGACCTCACCGACGTCCAGCGCGACGCCCTCATCGAGCCCCGGCGCGCCTCGATGCCCTACTTCCGGCTGCTCGCGCGGGACCCCGGGGCGCTCAAGGCGCGGACGCTCACCGATCTCGACATCTTCTACAACACGGACGGCGGGATCGGCCGTGCGGAGCGGGAGCTCGCGGCCGCTGCGACGTCGCGCCGCAACGGGTGCGTCTTCTGCGCGTCCGTGCATGCCGCCGCGGCGACCCGCGAGTCCGACCGGGGCGCCGATGTGCAGCGCCTTCTCGACGAGGGCGTGGCCGCGGACCTGGGGGACGAGCGGTGGAACGCGGTCGTCGCCGCGTCCGTGACGCTGGCCGGGACGCCGCTCGACTTCGGCGCGCCGGACCTCGCGCGGCTGCGCGATGCCGGGCTCGACGACGCCGACATCCTCGACGTGATCGGCGGCGCCGCCTTCTTCAATTGGGCCAACCGCCTCATGCTCTCCCTCGGCGAACCCGAGGTCCCCGCCCGCCGGAACACCCCTGAGAAGGAGGAGACGCCGTGAGCATCCCCGCGCAGCTGGATCACATCGTCATCGCCGGCCCCGACCTCGCCGGTCTCGTCTCCTGGTTCGCCGAGCGCACCGGCGTCGCCGCGGCGCCCGGCGGGGCACACCCCACGGGAACCGCCAACGCGCTCGTGGCGCTCACCGTCGAGGGGCGCCGCGCCCCGCACTACATCGAGCTGATCGGGCCGGATCCGTCGCTCGACCACCCCGCGCCCCCGACGACGTTCGGCATCGACGCGCTGAGCGGGCCGGCCGTCGTGACGTACGCGGTCCATCCGGAGGACATCGACGCGACGGTGGAGGGCGCCCGTGCGCGCGGCTTCGATCCCGGCGAGATCTGGGAGCTGTCCCGGCGCCGGCCCGACGGGGAACTGCTGGAGTGGCGGCTGACCCGGGGCGGCGGCGCGGGCGGGTACGCGTCCCCGTTCCTCATCGACTGGGGGAGCACCGAGCAGCCGGGCCTCAGCGACATCCCGACGATCGAGGTCGTCTCGTTCGAGCGGGTGGAGCCGGACCCCGCGCCCCTGCGGGCGATCCACGAGGCACTGGGGCTCGAAGACGGGGCGCTCGCCGAGGTCGTCGAGGGGCGGCCCGCCGGCTTCCGGCTGACCCTGCGCACGCCGGACGGCCGGACGGTCGCGCTGTGACGGCCGGGGTCGAGGGCGATCTGACCGCCTACCTGGAATGGCAGCAGCGCCACGTCGTGGCCCCCGTCGTCCCCGAGCCCGTTGCCGAGACCTCGTCGTTCGCCGGCGCGGGCGACGCGGTGCACGCGGAGCTCGGTCGCTCGGTGGCGGACCTCGCCCCGGATCTCCGCGCGCTCGCGACGGCGCTCTTCGAGGATCCCGAGATCGGATTCGAGGAGCAGCGGTCGGTCGCGAGGATCGCCGAGCTCGTGGAGAGCCACGGCCGTGCGGTCGAGGTCGGCGCCTTCGGCGTGCCCACCGCATTCCTGGCGACCGTCGGCGGGGGTTCGGGTCCGCACTTCGCGGTGATCGCCGAGTACGACGCCTTGCCCGGCGTGGGCCATGCGTGCGGTCACAACATCATCGCCGCGGCGGCGGTCGGGGCGTTCCTCGCTGCCGCGCCGGTGGCGGAGCGCCTGGGTGCGCGCCTGTCGCTCGTCGGCGCTCCCGCGGAGGAGAACGGGGGCGGCAAGGAGCTCGTCCTGCGCGCGGGCGGCTTCGACGCGGTCGACGCCGCGGGCATGGTGCATCCCGCCGCGGGAGCACGCACGTCGCCGGTCCTCGGCCCGAGGACGACGGGCGTGCGCCGGGTCGCGGTCACGTACCGGGGGCGGGCCGCGCACGCGGCGGGCGCACCGTGGCTGGGGCGCAACGCCCTCGATGCGGTCGTGACGGCGTACCAGGGCGTCGCGCAGCTGCGTCAGCACATCCTCCCCACGGATCGGCTGCACGGCATCATCACCGACGGCGGCGCCGTCCCGAACGTCGTGCCGGAGCGCGCCTCGGCGCTCTTCTACGTGCGCTCGGCGGAGATCGAGACGCTGCGCGTCCTCACGGACCGCGTCGTGGCCGTGCTGGAGGCGGCCGGGCTCGCGACCGGGACCCACGCGGACATCGAGGTGGACCCGGTTCCTCCGTACCTCCCGCTGCAGCCCAACCTGGCGCTGACGCGACGATGGGCGGACGCCGTGCGCCGCCGCGGTCGGGAGGTGCCGCCGTCTCCGCCCGTCGCCGCGCAGGGCGGACCGTCCACGGACATGGGCAACGTCAGTCGCTACGTTCCCTCGCTGCACCCCTCGATCGGTCTCGGCGGCCCGGACGACGTCCATCCCCACAACGCCGCCTTCGCCGCCCAGACGATCCGGGAGCCGGCCTTCGCCGCCCTCGCCGATGCCGCGGTCGGTCTGGCCGCGACAGCGGCGGACTACCTGGCGGACGCGGAGCTGCGCGACGCCGTGGCCGCCGAGTTCGCCGCGGCGGGCGGGCGATTCCGGTGGGAGGACGCACGGGAGGGCGCGTCGCGCTGACCACGGCCGGACGGTCCCGCACGCTGTGGAAGACTGGCGGGATGCCGCTCATCGCGCTCACCGGCGGGATCGCCTCGGGGAAGTCCACGATCGCCGCTCGTCTGGCCGAGCACGGCGCCGTCGTCGTCGACGCCGATGCGATCGTCCGGGAGGTCCAAGCCCCCGGCTCGCCCGTGCTCGCCCGCATCGCCGAGAGGTTCGGTCAGGAGGTCATCGCCGCCGACGGCTCGCTCGACCGCGCTGCGCTCGGAGCGATGGTCTTCGACGACCCCGCGGCGCTCTCCGACCTGAACGCGATCGTGCACCCCGCGGTCCGCGACGAGTCGCACCGCCGGTTCGAGCGGGCCCTCGCCGCGGATCCGGGCGCGCTCGTCGTCTACGACGTGCCGCTGCTCGTGGAGGCCCGGGCGGACGATCCCTGGGACCTGATCGTGGTCGCCGACGCCCCCGCGGAGGTACGGGAGGAGCGTCTCGTCACCGAGCGGGGGATGACGAGAGAGGCCGCCCGGTCCCGGATCGCGGCGCAGGTCTCGGACGAGGCGCGCCGCGCGATCGCGGACGTGCGGATCGACACCACCGGCTCCCTGGACGACACCCGTCGTCAGGCCGATCGCCTGTGGGAGCGCCTCACGCGGGCGTGACCGGCGGCGCCGCGTCCGCGGACCGCCGTCGGCGGCGTGCGGCGCGTCGGACGAGGACGACGGCACCGACGATCAGCCCGATCAGCAGCAGGGCGGCGAGGAGAGGAACGACGATCGCCGCGGCGGCGAGCGCGAAGGAGGCGGCGTCCTCCGAGGTGCTGAGCACGGGGGCCGCGATCCCGGCGGTCGCCGTGTTCGCGGCGACCCGGGTGGTGGCCTTGACCGCGTGCACGACGAGGGCGATGGCGATGCCGGCCACGATGGGCACCCACGCGTTGGTCGAGAAGAACGTCGAGGGGTCGTCGACGGCGACGGTCTGCGCGTTCGACCCTGCGCCGAAGGCGATGCCTCCCGCCGCGGGGCGGACGATGCTCTGCAGGACGTCGTTCGCGGAGTCGAGGGCCGGGATCTTGTCGGCCACGATCTCCACGAGCAGCAGCGCGCCGATGACCCAGAGCGCGATGTCGCTGGACAGCCAGGTCCATCCTGCGGGCAGAGCGACCGCGGGCAGGAGGCGGTCGGCGAGACCGAGCAGGAACAGCGGCATCCAGGCGTTGAGGCCCGCTGCCGCGGCCAGGCTGGAGCCGATCACGAACTCGATCACGCCCTCACTCTAGGCCGCGACGGCGGCGGACGCCCGACCGCTGTGCGGATGAACGGCCGTCCGGCCCGCGTGTCGGTGGCCCCGCCTACGCTGGTAGTCATGCAACCCACCCGCAGCGTCCGGCCCTTCGAGGTCGTCAGCGAGTACGCGCCCTCCGGCGACCAGCCGCAGGCGATCGCGGAGCTCGCCGCCCGGATCAACGCCGGCGAGACGGACGTCGTCCTGCTCGGCGCCACCGGCACGGGAAAGTCCGCGACGACCGCGTGGCTGATCGAGCAGGTCCAGCGCCCGACGCTGATCCTCGCGCACAACAAGACCCTGGCGGCCCAGCTCGCGAACGAGTTCCGCGAGCTGATGCCGCACAACGCGGTCGAGTACTTCGTGTCGTACTACGACTACTACCAGCCCGAGGCCTACGTCCCGCAGACGGACACCTTCATCGAGAAGGACTCCTCGATCAACGCCGAGGTGGAGCGGCTGCGGCACTCGACGACGAACTCCCTGCTGTCGCGGCGCGACGTGGTGGTCGTGTCGACGGTGTCCTGCATCTACGGACTGGGTGCGCCCGAGGAGTATCTCCGCGCGATGGTGGCGCTGCAGGTGGGGGAGCGATACGACCGCGATGCGCTGATCCGCCAGTTCATCTCGATGCAGTACAACCGCAACGACGTGGACTTCTCCCGGGGGAACTTCCGGGTGCGCGGCGACACCATCGAGATCATCCCGGTGTACGAGGAGCACGCCATCCGGATCGAGCTCTTCGGCGACGAGATCGAGGCGCTGTACTCGCTGCACCCGCTCACCGGCGAGATCATCGAGCGGCTCGACGCCGTGCCGATCTTCCCCGCGTCCCACTACGTGGCCGGCACCGATGTCGTGCAGCGCGCGATCGGCTCGATCGAGGAGGAGCTGGCCGAGCGGCTCGCGGAGCTCGAGCGACAGGGCAAGCTGCTGGAGGCGCAGCGACTGCGGATGCGGACGACCTTCGACCTGGAGATGCTGCAGCAGCTCGGCTTCTGCTCCGGGATCGAGAACTACTCGCGCCATATGGACGGTCGCGAGCCGGGCGAGCCGCCGCACACGCTGCTGGACTTCTTCCCCGACGACTTCCTCCTGGTCATCGACGAGTCGCACGTGACCGTGCCGCAGATCGGCGCGATGTACGAGGGGGACGCGTCGCGCAAGCGCACCCTGGTGGATCACGGCTTCCGCCTTCCCAGCGCCCTGGACAACCGCCCGCTGCGGTGGGACGAGTTCACGCAGCGGATCGGCCAGACGGTGTACCTCTCGGCGACGCCGGGCAAGTACGAGATGGGCGTCGCCGACGGCGTCGTGGAGCAGATCATCCGCCCGACGGGGCTCGTGGACCCGCAGATCGTGGTGAAGCCCTCCAAGGGCCAGATCGACGATCTTCTGGAGGAGATCCGCCTGCGGGTGGAGCGTGATGAGCGCGTGCTCGTGACGACCCTGACGAAGAAGATGGCCGAGGAGCTCACCGACTTCCTCGGCGAGCACGGCGTGAAGGTGCGCTACCTGCACTCCGACGTCGACACGCTGCGTCGCGTCGAGCTGCTGACCGAGCTGCGCGCCGGGGTGTACGACGTGCTGGTCGGCATCAACCTCCTGCGGGAGGGCCTGGATCTGCCCGAGGTGTCGCTGGTGGCGATCCTGGACGCCGACAAGGAGGGTTTCCTCCGTTCGGGCACGTCGCTCATCCAGACCATCGGCCGTGCCGCCCGAAACGTGTCGGGCGAGGTGCACATGTACGCCGACAACATGACCGATTCCATGCGCAACGCGATCGAGGAGACCGAGCGGCGCCGCGAGAAGCAGATCGCGTACAACACGGCCCACGGCATCGATCCGCAGCCGCTGCGCAAGCGCATCGCCGACATCACCGAGGTGCTGGCCCGCGAGGGAGCGGACACCGCCGAGATGCTGTCCGGGCGCGGCGGGCGGGCGGGCAGGAGCGGGAAGGGCAAGTCGCCCACTCCGAACCTGCGTCGCGAGGGGATCGCCGCCGAGGGGGCGGAGCAGCTCGAGGCGACCATCGCCGACCTGTCGGACCAGATGCTCGCGGCGGCGTCGGAACTGAAGTTCGAGCTGGCTGCCCGGCTTCGCGACGAGGTGCAGGACCTGAAGAAGGAGCTGCGGGCCATGGAACGGGCAGGACACGCCTGAGCCGGCGATCGAGCGACGGGAGCACGGCATGGATGAGGCGGGGACCGAGCTTGCGGATCGCGTGCGGGCGCTGCTGGCCGACGAGCCGACGCTCGAGGAGAAGCGGATGTTCGGAAGCCGCGTCTTCATGGTCAACGACCGGATCCTGGTCGGCGCGCGCCGCGGGGGAGTCCTCCTGGTCCGGCTGAGCGACGAGCACGGGGAGGAGCTCGTCACGCGTCCGGAGGCTCGCGTGGCGGTGATGGGCGCGCGCAGCATGGGGACCCGGTGGCTCGACGTCGACACCACCGGGTTCGGGGACGCGGAGCTGATGTTCTGGATCGACGCCGCGCGTGAGGACAACGCGGCGCCCTCGCGCGGGCCCGACGGCAGTGACGACGGCGAGGGGTGAGGAGACGGGGGCCGGTCAGGGGCAGTGCATCAGCGGCTTGGGTCCCGATCGGTCGATCTCGTGTGAGGTCATCGGAGCGCCGCACAGCGGGCAGGCGCGCTGCGCCCTCTCCGCGTCGGACGGAGGAGGCGTCGCCTCGTACGGGCCGACCGACGCCGGGCCGGCGAACCGGATGAGGTTCGTGTTGAACCACGCGTAGAGGCCGCCTGCCTCGCGGATCCTCGTCCGCAGCGGCGGACGGGGGGCTGGGCTCGGATCCGGGGTGTCGTTCATACTGCTTAGTGTACTAATGATTTGCGTGCGAGGTATCATCGACGCCATGGAGGAACCGACGCCGGAAGAGATGCTGCGACTGGAGAACCAGTTGTGCTTCGCCCTGGTCACCGCCGCGCGCAACGTCGTGGCCATCTACCGACCGATCCTCGAGCCGCTGGGTCTGACGCACCCGCAGTACCTCGTCATGCTCGCTCTGTGGGAGCAGGCGCCGAGGACGCTGCGCGAGCTGGCCACCGAGCTCGCGATGGATCCGGCCACGGCGTCCCCGCTCGTCAAGCGTCTGGAGGCGGACGGACTGGTGGAGCGCGTCCGGAGCTCCGCCGACGAGCGGCGCCTCGACATCGGCCTCACGGCCGCCGGCCGCGCACTGCGCGAGCGGGCGCTGGCCGTCCCGGGTCAGGTCCTCGCTCGGCTGGGCATCTCCGCCCACGACGCCGCCGCCGTCCGCGACGGTCTGGCGCCGTATGCCGGTGCCGTGACGCTCTGAGCCCGCGGTAGCCGTCTCCGGGCGTCGCCTGTGGAGAACCGGGGGCGAGAGCGGCGGTGACCTAGGGTGGGGCGTATGCGCCGCGACGACACGCGACCCACGAGGGGAATCGACGCGCGTCGCACGGTCGCCGGCGGATCGGCGTTGGTGGTGCTGATCCTGGTGCTGATGGCCTTCGCGGCACTGCAGGGGCGGCCGGTCTTCGGTCCGCTGCTGTTCGAGGGCGCCGGCGCGGTCACGCCCTCTCCGCCGCCCTCGATCGATGCGGGGACCGCGCCGCCGGACGTCCGCGATCAGGATCCCGCGGCGCTGGCCTGGCTCGGCGTCGTCCTCGGGATCCTCGTCGCGATCGCCCTCGCCGCTCTGCTGATCGCCGTGCTCGTCGTCCTCCTCCGACGACTGTGGCGCGATCGCCCCTTGCGCGTTCGGGCGGGGGTGCAGCTGCAGGACGCCATGCCCGCCCCCGACGCGTCCGATCCGGCGTCCGACGCCCCCGTGGTGCGCGCCGGGATCGCCGGAGCCCTGGACGCCATCACGGCGATCGGACGCCCCGACGACGCGATCGTCGCCGCGTGGGTCGGGCTGGAGCAGACGGCTGCACGGGCGGGGCAGCCCCGTGGTGCGTCCGAGACCCCGGGAGAGCTGGCGGTGCGGATCCTCTCGCGGCATCGCGCATCGGCTGCCGAGGTGACGGCCTTGCTCCGGCTGTACGAGGACGTTCGCTTCGGCGGGGCGACGGCATCGGAGCGCGATCGCACGGAGGCCGCGCGGCTGCTCCGCCGTATCGAGGAGGCGTGGCGATGAGGGCCCGGATCGGGCCCGTGCTGGTCGGCGTCGCCCTTGCGATCCCGGTGCTGGCGGTGCTCGTCACGCTGGGCGCGCCGTGGGGATTCTCGATCGCGTGGCTCCTGCTCGTCGCCGCAGGGGTCGTCGTCGCCCGGCGGACGGTCTTCGACGACACCGCGACGTGGCCTCCCGCCGAACCCGAACGGCCGGTCGTCGGTTCTGACGTGTCCCGGCTCGCGTGGTCCATCAATCCCCGTACGGGAGTCGCGGGACACGCGATCGTGCGCCGCGTCCAGAGGGTGGTCCGTCGGCGGCTGTCCCGCCGGGGCCTCGATCTGGACGATCCGGCCTCGGCGGCCCGGATCGACGCCCTGCTGGGGCAGGACCTGCGGACGGCCCTCACCGCGAAGGAGGTCCGTCGCGACGATCTGCGTCGGATCCTCGACGCGGTCGACCGGCTCGCGCCGGCCGCCGCAGATGCACGACACGACCGAGAGGACGATGGACATGACCGATCACGATGAGACACCCGCGCCGGACGTGGACGAGGTCGCGGAGGTCGGGCAGCGCGTGCTCGCCGGCGTGCGGACCGCCGTCGTGGGGATGGACGAGCCCCTGTCCGTCGCGCTCGCGACGATCCTCGCCGGCGGGCACGTGCTGTTCGAGGACGTGCCCGGTCTCGGCAAGACCCTCGCCGCGCGAAGCCTCGCGGCCGCGCTCGGACTGGACTTCCGCCGTCTCCAGTGCACGCCCGACATGCTGCCCGGCGACGTCACGGGATCCTTCGTGTACGTCCCGGGCTCGACGGACTTCGAGTTCCGTCCGGGCCCGATCTTCACGGGCGTGCTGCTCGCCGACGAGATCAACCGCACGACGCCCAAGACGCAGTCGGCGATGCTCGAGGCCATGGCCGAGCGTCAGGTCACGGTCGAGGGGCGGCGGTTCCCGCTGGCGGAGCCGTTCCACGTCATCGCCACCGCGAACCCCGTCGAGTACGAGGGGACCTACGCACTGCCCGAGGCGCAGCTGGACCGGTTCATGGTGCGATTGTCGGTCGGGTATCCGACGCCCGACGCCGAGACGGACATCATCCTGGAGCGGGTCCGTCGAGGACGCCCGGACACCGTCGTGGAGCCGGTGATCGACGGCGCGGGGCTCCGTCGGATCCAGGAGGCCGTCGAGCGGATCCACGTCGATCCGGACGTGGTCCGGTACGGCGTCGCGCTCACACGCGCGACGCGCGAGGCGGCCCCGGTCGCCGTCGGCTCCTCCCCGCGCGGGTCACAGGCGCTCGTGCTCCTCGGACGCGCCCTCGCCGCGCTCGACGGACGGGGATACGTCCGCCCCGACGACATCAAGCGCATCGCGGTGCCGGTGCTCGCTCACCGCCTCACGCTGACGCCCCAGGCATGGGCGCAGGGCACGGACCCCGCATCGGTCGTGACCGCGGCGCTCGCGCAGACCCCGGTGCCTCCGACCGTGGGCGCCGCGCCGTGACCGGTCTCCGCCGCGGCCCGCGGACGG
>NZ_BCRA01000029.1 GCF_001552355.1 Microbacterium resistens NBRC 103078 | reverse complement strand
TCGGCGACATCCTCGGCGGCCTCGGCGGGATGCTCGGCGGGGGGTCGTCGGGCGGCTCCGGCGGCGGCATCGACATCGGGGGCCTCCTCGGCGGCCTCTTCGGCGGCAAGAAGTAGCCTCACCCCCTCCGGTCGTCGAGCGAGCGGAGCGAGACGAAACGCGCCACGCCCGACGCCGGGTCACCGCGTTTCGTCTCGTCGCTGCGCTCCTCGCTCAACGACCGGAGGAAGTGCCGGTCGTTGAGCGAGCGGAGCGAGACGAAACGCGCCCACCCCACCGGTCGTCGAGCGAGCGGAGCGAGACGAAACGCGCCACCCCACCGGTCGTTGAGCGAGCGGAGCGAGACGAAACGGTCAGGCGCGGGCAGCGAACACGATCCGCCCGCCGACGCGGGCCGCGGTGCAGGCGGGCAGGTCGATCGGCCCCTGACCCGACCACTCGGTCACCAGCCGGGCCACTTCGAGGGTCTGCCGGCGGGTGAGCGCGACGCCGAACTCGCTGTCGACGACCAGCCGGATGATGCGGTTGCGCAGCGCCGCCGGGTTGGCGGCGAGCGCCGCGGCGCTCACGGAGATCCCTGCTTCGGCGTGCTCGACGATGTCCTCGATCGTCTCGTGGATCATCTCGTCGAACGCCTCGGCGTCCTCCCGCAGCTGCTCCGCGGTCCGCGCGAGCGCCTCGGCGATCCCCGGCCCCAGCTCCTCCTCCATCACGGGAAGGACGCGCTCGCGCGCCCGGACGCGGGAGAACCGCGGATCCGCGTTCTGGGGGTCCTCCCACGGGGAGAGGCCCTCCGCGGAACAGGCGGCGCGGGTCGTCTCCCGCCGGACCCCGAGCAGCGGACGGAGCCATCGCACGCCGTCCTCGTCGGTGCGCACGGGCGCCATGCCCTGCAGGCTCGCGGCGCCGGATCCCCGCGCAAGGCCCAACAGCACGGTCTCGGCCTGGTCGTCCAGGGTGTGCCCGAGGAGCACCGCGGCACCCTCTCTCGCCGCCGCCGCACGCAGCGCGGCGTACCTCGCCGTGCGCGCCGCCGCCTCCGGCCCGTCTCCGTCGGCGGCGACCGTCACCCGCTCGACGTGCGCTTCCAGCCCGAGCGCCGTGGCCGCCGCGGCTGCCCGTCGTGCGGCGTCGGCCGATCCGTCCTGGAGCCCGTGGTCGACGGTGACGCTCAGCGTCCGGACACCGCGGCGACGTGCTTCGAACGCGGTGGCCGCGGCGAGAGCCAGGGAGTCCGCGCCGCCGGAGAGGGCGACCACCACGGCGGAGGGCTCGGGGTCCAGGGCGGCCAGGGCCGTCCGTACGGCGAGGCGGATCTCGGCGACGGCGGGGGCGAGGGGTCGGTCGGGCACGACTCCGATCGTAGTTCTCGAGAAGCTCCTGTCGAGAAGGGCACGAGAAGAGCACGAGAAGAGCACGAGAGGCACGCGAGTAGGCTTGTCGCGGCATCCAACCGTCATATCAAGGAGCACACGTATGGGCGCACACGACGCCGTCATCGAGATCCCGCGCGGCAGCCGCGTGAAGTACGAGGTCGACCACGAGACCGGGCGAGTCCACCTCGACCGCGTCCTGTACACGACCTTCGGCTACCCGGCCGACTACGGATACTTCGACAACACGCTGGGCGAGGACGGCGATCCGCTCGACGTGCTCGTGCTGCTGGATCACGCGATCTTCCCGGGCGTCGTCGTGAACGTGCGTCCCGTCGCGGTGCTGAAGATGAGCGACGAGGCCGGCGGCGACGACAAGCTGGTCGCGGTGCTCTCGAAGGACCCGCGCTGGGCGCACATCCAGGACATCGGCGACCTCCCCGAGTACACGAAGAAGGAGATCGAGCACTTCTTCGAGCACTACAAGGACCTGGAGCCCAACAAGTGGGTCAAGGTCGACGCGTGGGGCGACGCCGCCGAGGCGCAGCGCATCCTCGACGAGGCGATCGAGCGTTTCGGCGCCGAGGGGCACTGACCCGCGGATCCCGCAGACGCAGAAGACCCCCGGTCCGCTTCGGCGGCCGGGGGTCTTCCCGTCGGCGGACGCGACATCCGGGCTCAGCCCATGTAGACGCCGCGCTCCTCCATGAAGTAGATCGGGTTGATCGCGTCGCCCCACTGGTACACCTCGAAGTGGAGGTGGCAGCCGAAGGATCCGCCGGTGTTCCCCGCGTAGGCGATGACCTGACCGGCCGACACCCACTGCCCGCCGCTGACCGCGAAGCCGCCGTCGACGATGTGCGCGTAGCCGGTGGCGATGCCGTCGCCGTGGTCGATCTTGATGTAGTTGCCGTAACCGCCGTTCCAGAACGCGCCCTCGACCCAGCCGTCGTGCGCAGCGTAGATGGGTGCGCCGCAGCCGTTGGCGAGGTCGACCCCGCGGTGGAAGCTCGACGAGCAGCCCCAGGCGTCGCAGTCGGGGATGCGGGGACCGTATCCGGAGGACTGGAACCCGCCGTGCGGGCGCACCCAGCCGTTGCCGGGGCCGACGCCTCCGCCGCCTCCCCCGCCGCCGTCTCCGGCCGGGGCAGGAGGCGGCGGGTTGTTGGCCTGCTCCTCCTCGCGGCGCCGGCGATCCTCTTCCTCGCGCTGGCGGCGCTCCTCCTCCTCACGACGGCGCCGCTCCTCCTCCTGGCGGCGGCGCTCCTCCTCGCCCTTCTGGTAGTCGGCGAGGGTCTTGGAGGTGGTGTCCTTGAGCGCGGCGAGCTGGGCCTCGAGCTGGATCATGTGATCCTGCTGATCCTTCAGCGCGGCGGCAGCGGCGTCGGCCGCGGCCTGCGCCTTGCGCATCTTGTCTTCCGCGATCTTCTGCAGGCGGTCGCGCTCGTCCCGGGCGGCGGAGGCCTGGTCGCTGAGGCTCTGGGCGGAGTTGCGGGCGGCGACGGCCTTGTCGTAGACGGCCTGGTTGCGCGTGAGCAGACGATCCATCTGCCCGAGCTTCTGCAGCAGTTCGTCGGCGCTCGCTGCGGATCCGGCGAAGAACAGCTCCAGCGAGGTGTTGTCGCCGCCGTTGCGGTACAGCTGGGCTGCGACCTTCCCGGCCTCGCGGGCGGTCTCGGTGGCCAGCTGCTCCTGCGCGTCGGCCTGCGTCTGGAGGTCCCGCGCACGCTGAGCCGCATCGAAGAAGGCCTGCTGCGCCTCGTAGAACTCGTTGCCCGCGGCCTCCGCGGCCGCCTTGGTCTCCGCGACGCGCTGCGTGAGCGCCGCGATGAGGCCCTGGATCCGCTCGATCTCGGCGGCCTTCGCGGCCTCGTTGTTCATGGCGTTCTGGACGTCGTCCCACGAGGGGTAGTCCTGGGCCCAAGCCGCGGACGCGCTGCCGAACCCGGCGCCGATGGCTCCGATGGTGGCGATGCCGAGTGCACCGATCCCCAGGGCGCTGCGCCGGGAGACGCGCAGGGAAGAGGGCCAGAAGGCACTCTTCTCGGCGGCCGTGGGGGCACAGCCGCAGGCGACGTCGTCGACGTTCGGGTCGCTGACGACGTTCTTCGGGTCGCTCACACGGCCTCCTTTCGCCGTTTTCACAGAAGTCACAGTAACAACATCCATCACATTCGCAACAGGTGTGGAGGGAGCGGAGTGAGGATGTCCGGCGCGGCGTGCGTGCCGATCCGGAGCCCGGTGGACCCACGCCGTCGCTGGCCATCCTCCCCTGGACACGCCCGGGATCCGGGCCGACGCGCCCTCGATTCGCGTTTTGGCGGACGAGTCGTTTATGCTTGAGCGTCGGCAAGTGAGCCCTCGGGATCGCCTGCGGCCCCATCGTTTAGCGGCCTAGGACGCCGCCCTTTCACGGCGGTAGCACGGGTTCGAATCCCGTTGGGGTCACTCATCCGATACAATTTCATAGTTCTGGCCCTGTAGCGCAGTTGGTTAGCGTGCCGCCCTGTCACGGCGGAGGTCGCGGGTTCAAGTCCCGTCAGGGTCGCTCCGAGCGATGAGCCTTCTTTCGAGGAGGCTCTTCGTCTAGGACGCGACAGGTTCGCCGGTCGCGCGGCTCTGTAGCTCAGTTGGTAGAGCGTTCGACTGAAAATCGAAAGGTCACCGGATCGATGCCGGTCGGAGCCACAAGGGTGATCGTTACAATCACCCCAGGAACCCTCGCGTAGCTTCTACATCGCGGGGGTTTCGTCTTGCCCGGGTCCGGTCGTTGAGCGAGCGAAGCGAGACGAAACGCGCCTCCCACGGGGCTTGTGCCGGTTTTGTGCCGGTAGCGCCCTCGTCTCCCTCACGTCGAACCACGCTGATCAGCCAGCCGATGGCGGCCCAATTAGCCGCCTATTCGGGCTACACTGGGAGCACGGCGGGCAATAGCCCTCGGAGCCTGGCAGTCTTCCGGACGGTATGACGAGCCAGGCTCACGTGTTTCTACAGCCGGGTTACGCGCGCCTCTACGATCGCCTCTGCGCGGCGGACCCAGTCCCCTCCACTCGAGTAGCACCAGGCCACAGCGTCACTCACCCAGAGCAGCGGATGCTCGTGCGGTGCTGCGTGCTGATAGCGGAAGCCGGCGGATCCCTCGCGCCGCAGAATCTCAGCGATCAGCCGGCGGTCGGCCTGCTCAACTGACTCGTCGCGTTCGATGATCAGTTGGTCGATGCCGTCGCGAGCAGCTTCCTCGATTAGCGCGCTAAATGACATCGGACGAGCCTCCTTGTCTGACCGCTGCTTTACGATCCAGACGGACACCCGAACGTCAAGAGTGCACATGCGGGAGAGGATCAGGCGCCGGCGGCTGTCACTCTCGCTCTTGAAGTGAATGCGCCGCTGCCCCGGCTTGAGCAGCGTCCGCAGCGCACGCTCGGAAGCTTGTACGTCGCCAACGACGGCTGCAGTTGCAACGACGTAGTAGCCACGCGCCTTCGACTCGTCGACGTAGACGCGGTCAGCAGGGCGGAAGGGCATGCTTCAAACCTAGAGTTCTCCTCCGACGCGGCCCTGGCGACAAGCCAATTGTTGTCATCGTTTGCACCAGTTTTCATGTACAAATGCTGTATGGCTGGATCGACGATCGCGCGTCTCGGTTCCATAGCAGCTGAGCAATGGGGCATGTTCACGACGTCGCAAGCGATGGCAGTCGGCGCAGCACGCAACACGCTCTCCGCTTTGAATGCATCGAGCGCGATCACCCGAGTCGCGCAGGGCGTCTACCGAATGGCCGGTGTGCCAGAATGCGCCCCAGAGATCGACCGGATCCGGATCGATTGGCTCGCAGTGGGCGGGACCGGTCTGACCGTGGCAGGCAAGTCCGCCGCCGCCGTGCATCGCATTGGAGACTGGTTCCCCGGCGTGACCGAGCTAGTGGCACCACACCGACGCACAACTCGCCTCCCCAGCATTCGGCTACGGGTGCGCAAGCTCGACGCACCCGATGTGACGTACATCGACGGGCTGCCGACCATGACAGTCGAGCGAACGATCGCGGACCTGGTCGAGGCTCGCGAGGATCCGTCGCTGGTCGCTGACGCTCTGTGGCACGCCGTGCAGAACGGAACGCTCCTCGCCCCACGGAGGCTAGCGCAGCTGCTCGACCCGCTCGCTCGGCGGAACGGTGAAGTGACCGGCGCCGATCTTGGCGAACGGATGATGCTCGCTGCTGGCCTCGACGAGACGTGGATCGCTCGTCTTCGATGACAGCCACCCCGCCGATGCTCACTCGAGGCGCGACCATGGCTTGGGTAGAGTAGGTCACCGAGTCGATAGGCCTCCGCACTGTCGAGCGGGAAGGCATCGAACTGCTCCATGATCGGGAACCGTACGGCCCACTCATCCTCATCGGTATCAGGTTCACCGACCAGGCTCATCGCGACATCGATGCGTTCCGGGCCATCGACAGCCTGATCGATCGACACCCAAACGTCGGTCGATGGGACGACGTCGCCGTTGTCCTCAATTCGGCTCGGAGGCCAAATCCAGATCACCAGGTCGTACGCGCTCTCAAACTCCCACCCGCGGGCGAGCAAGTACCGATGCAACGCAAGGATTGCGCCTAGGCTTCGGATCTCCTGCTCCGTGGCCTCGCTCATCGAAGTGCGCGGTCCAAGGATGCTCGCCGTGATCTCTTCGATTCCGTCCATTTCAGGCCTCCTCCGTCGCCTCGTTCAGCAGCTCCATCGCATCTTCGACCTGGTCGACAGCACTCTCGAAGTAGCGACGCTCTTCGTCCGAGACGGCGGTGTGGATGTTCCCGAGCAAGACGTCGCGGTGGCTGTCGAGCGCTGCAATCAGAACCAAAAGGAGTTCCTCGTCGATGGCCAGGTGAACAACGGACGCACTCATTCGGTTGCTCCTATAAGTCGGTCCAGCGCACTGTTCGCGCGGATCGCGGCATCCGACCGCGCACGGCTGTACCTCTCCGTCACCTGCATCGACGAGTACCCTAGGATCGCCTGCACGTCGTTCGCGGCTGCACCGGCGTCGAAGAGCAGCGTCGCCAGCGTGTGTCGGAGATCGTGGATCCGCAGGTCGGGTCGATCAAGCCGGGCACGAATGGCGTCCCAGTCGACGAAACGGCGCACGTTTGACGCGCTCAGTCGTCCGCCCCTCGGCCCTGTGAAGACCAGATCGCTCCGACGCTTGTCTTCGATCCCCTGGCGTACGAACGGCATGAGCGCGCTCGGCAGCGGCACGGTCCGTTCCTTGTGACTCTTCGGCGACTGTTCGATCAGTTCGCCTGCACGACCGGGAGAGAAGCTGCGCCGAACGTGGATCACGCGTCCGGGCAGGTCAACGTCGCCGACTCGGAGCGCACTCGCCTCGCCGGCACGCATCCCGGTGTAGACCAGCGCTGCGAGGTCGGCGCGATACGGTCCGACCTCAACGGCTGCGAGCATCGCCGTCACTTCATCGGCGGTGAGCGCACGAGAGCGGAAGCTTCGAACGCCTTCATCCTTCGGCCGACGAGCGAGACGTGCGGGGTTCGCCTCGAGAATGCCCGCTCTGGCCGCACCATCGAGCAGCCGGCTGAGCATCGACAGCGCATCGTTTCGAGTCGAGGCCGTGCCGTCCCACTCGGCGATCGCCTGTTCGATGTCACCGACGGTGATCGCTTCGAGCTTGCGGTGCCCGAACCAAGGCTTCACACGCTTGCGCCAGGCCACGTCATACCCGCGTGCGGTCGCCGGCCGGACGCCGGACTCGATCGTCGACCAGTAGCGCGCGTGCCATGCGTTGAGCGACATCGCGCCGTCGGGGCGCACCTGCTTGCGCGCTTCGCTCCTGAGCTTCTTCGCCTCCGCGAGAGTGTCCACCAGGAAGCTGCGCTCCCAGTCTTCCCCGTTGAGTCCCGTCGCCCACACGCGGACCTGATACTTGTTGCGATCGGCTCGATAGCGGATGCCCTCGGGGAGCGCTCGCCTGCTCTTCGGATCGACGCGTTCGCTACGGCCGGCCACGGGTGCCCCCTGACTCGAGGAAGGCTTCGATCGTCGACGCCTTCCAGAGCATGTGCTTGCCCATGTGCGCATCCGGGAACGGCACTCGCGCCTGTCTCCGGAGCGAGTCGAAAGTCGACAGCGGCACACGGCACCGTGCTGCAACCTCGCGCCGCGTCAGGTACTCGTCGATCTCCTCGACGTCAGCACGATCCTCCAGCAGTTCAACGACGTCACGCATGTCCCTCTCCTTCTTTCTTGAGATGCACTCGTCGCGCATCTCGCCATTCACGAGCTACCCGCGCGGCCTCGACAGCAAGCGCTCGATCTCCGTCAGAGCGCCATCCCATACCGGCGAAGCTCCAAGACCCGATCACGAGCACCTCGTCGACCTCATGTCCGTCCGCGCGTGCGTGCTCAGCGATCCGCTCGAGCCGCCAACGTCCACGTGCCCCGCGCAGTGAACCGAGCGTCACGGAGTAGCGGCGGGATTTCGATGAGAAATGCCCTCGGAAGCCAGCATGTGAGCCCACTTGCCCAGCAACACGAACTCTTCGACGCCTGTCGAGGCGATCGCAGCCGCCGTGTCCTTGAGCAGCCGGATGTGCCGTCGCGCCCCACCTTCGCCGTCGAGATCCTCTGTCGCTTTCGTCGCGTACTTGGCGATGTACGCCGCGACCGCCCGATCGGACAGCGCACCATCGAGACCGTCGCGACGGACGATCGGCTGGACGTCGAGCTGCGCACCCCAGCACAGAATCCTCGTTGTGGTCTCGCCCGGAACCAGCGGAGCCTCGAACGAGACTCGGCGCGCTGCAGCTCGTACCGCGGCCGCCAGGTGTGCCTCAGATATATCGGCCGGAGGTCGCGGGAACTCCTCGAACTCGCTCACACCGTCCAGGCGGATGATCGCGTGGAAGTGCACGGCGCCTCGGCGCTGGAATTCGGCAACCTTCGCGAACTGGACGCGGACGACTTCGGCCGCCGCGGTCTGAGTGAGCCCCAACTCACGGGAGAGACTTCGTCGCAGCTGAATCGTGAATCTCCGCCAGAGCTCGGGAGCGAAGAACTGCCAGACCACGTGACCCGCGTAGTCGTAGCAGTCCTCACAGAGCGGGTCGCCGAGCATCGAGTCGTCGTCGCGGTGATCGCACTGGCAGCCTCGAGGCCGACCGTGAGCACAAGCACCGTTGCGGCGCGAGCGCGACGCTGAATGCACGGCACCGAACGAAGGGGCGGTCAAGGTGACGAATGCCATCGGGTGGCCGGCGATGGCTTCCGGCACGCCCTTCATCCCGCCCGCGGCACCGGCCATGATCATGTGCCAGGTGTCCCCCTTGTACTCGTGGCTGCAGGACTCGCATCGACGCGCACGCCGGTTTCCGCAACGCGTGTACGTGAGCCCATCGGGCTGCGTTGCCGTCGCGAACTCGCGGAGCACCTCGCCAGTGCCCGCGTCGAGGGTCGCGGATGAGCCGGATAGCCGGACCGGGTTCGAACAGAATCCGGTCCGCGCGGCACCGCGCATCCATTCGTCGAACTCGGGACTCCTCAACCTGGTGGCGACTGACTCAGCGAGGCTCATCAGACACCACCATCGTCGGCACGGCACAGCCGATCGGAGAGACCAGACCGGTAGCTTCGTCTCGCAGGACAGGCCGGCAAACGGCTGCGTCGAGACGGTCCGCCCGGCGGTAGTCCTGCCACGCGAGGATCTCGGCGTCCGTACAGGACGGGTTGGCGATCCGCCCGTACTTCGGCGTGTACGAGATCATCGCCGAGTCCTCGTACACGGCGAGGTAGTCCTGAGCGGCGCGATCCCAGACGAGTCGAAGGTTACAAGGCATTGGATTCGGCGAGGTGGCCGCAGCGGACTGCGCCTGCGTCGCACCCGTCGAGTACCCGAGCGCAGCACCCCCGGCGAGTAGCAGCGTGCCTGCCAGTACAGAGATAGAGATGAACGTTGCCTTCTTCATGATTCCCCCTCGGGTTCGGTTGTCGGCTTAGGTCGTCGAGCGCGGGCGGGCCGTGCCTTGGGCGCGGGTTCCGGTTCGGGCACTTCGACGGGACGGATGAGGCGCGAAGTAGATGAGTGCGGCATCACGGATCTGGTCGTCGGAGGCCGTATGCCGCGCGTACCCGTTGCGGTGGGGAGCCGTTCTCCGCCAGCACGTAAGCGACACCAGGCGTGGACGGGGAGATCTCGTGGCACAGTGCTCCTGCCGCCACGGCACCGTCGCCGAGCACCATGGCGGTTTCCATCCGGTCGCGCAAGCGGAGCCCTACGGTCTGGGTGAAGAGCCCGCGCGCCGGAAGTGTCTCCTTGCGCGGGTCCTGAAGGCACGCGAAAACGATGAAGCCGACAGCGCGCCCCTGCGAAGCCAGAGTTGCGATCGCGGCGTTCGCGCGGCGCAGCAGGTCCCGATCGGTCTCGTACGCCGTGAGGGCGGCGAGCTCGTCGATCAGCACGATCACCGTGGGACTCTCAACTGTCGGCCTGTGCTGACGCGTGATCCCAGCCAGCTCCCGCGCGCGCTGCTGCATCTGCTCGACAGCCGACTCGAGCAGCGCCACGGAGCGCGGGGCATCGTCGGCGAATCGAGTGAGCAGATCCCGCCCCATCGCCAGCTCCATGCCGCCCTTGCGATCGATTCCCCAGACCTCGATGAGCCCGGCATGAATCGGCTGCACGAGGCCGAGGAGCAGTCCCCAGACCAGCGACGCCTTGCCGCTTCCGGAGGAGCCCGCGACGAGAGTGTGAGGTCCGAGCGGCAGGCGCCACTCAAAGCCGCCGTCAGACATCCCGATCAGCACTGACGCGCTGTCCCAGGTGCCACCCAGCGGAAGCTCGAACGACTGGGCAAGCGCATCGACGTACTCGACCCGCAGGGTCAGGCGGCCGATCTGCTCGCCGGCGACCGTGACACGGACGGCGTTGATCTTTCGTCGTTCATGGCCACAGCGCTCAAGCGCCGCGACGCAGAGCTGCTCGAGGTGTTCAACGAGTGGCACCGGCGGTTCGAAGCCCGCGAGATCAAGCCCGCCGACGTCAAGGCGACTGCCACCCGGGTTCGGCGGTCAACGAAGTGAGCCGAGCTGTGAGGATTTTCTTTACCCGTTCAAGGCCGGCCTAGCGGCCGGCTGCGCCACCTGCGGTGCGTCCGGTCCTCGCTCCGCTGCGGTCCGGGCGCTCCTCGGCGACGCACCGACCGGAATCCGACTTGTGCGACGATGTCGGAACCCACGACGATGATGTCAAGCCAATCCGGAAGGAAGCCAGGTGGTTTCGCACGACGCATCGGCCAGCGCAGTTGGCTACCTCTATCAGGTCCGATGGGCGTTGTTAGAACTCCTTCGCGGAGCACGCACCCGTCCCGACATGAGCCTGACCCTCGAGAAGCTGGACGATGTCGCGTGGGAGGACTCCGTAGGCGACCCACTGTCAGCGCTCCAGTTGAAGCATCACGCGGTCGGCCAAGGATCCCTGTCCGACAAGAGCGCAGACCTTTGGCGGACTCTGAAAGTCTGGATTGATGATGTGAGACTCCGCCAAATCGACGGCCCCGAGCTATCGATCGTCACCACCGCAACGGCCCCGCTTGACTCGGCGGCCTGGTTCTTACGGACGGAGTCCCGCGACACTGCGATGGCGCTGATCCGGATTGATTCCGCGGCGGAGACCTCCACTGACCAAACGACAAGAGATGCGCGGCTGGCGTGGCAGGCACTGCCAGAGCCGGAGCGGCTTGGTATCGTGCAGCGAACGACGGTGCTCGACGCGGACGTCCGCATCGAAGGGCTCGATGCGGCTATCGATCGAGAGTTGTGGATGATCGCACCTCGTGATCGCGAAGCCGACTTTAGGGCAGAGCTCGATGCTTGGTGGCTCACCGTTGCTATCGATCTCCTACGCAAGGCCCGCGGGTCAATCAGCGTCCGCGAGGTGAAGGCGAAACTCGATGACATTCGGGACCGTTTTTTGCCCGACAATCTTTTGACGATAGACGTCCCGGTCACGCCAGAGGAAGCACTAGCACAGTACGAGCATAGAAACTTCGTGCGCCAACTCGAGTTCATTAACGCAACTCCCGTGATGCTCCGCACTGCTGTGACAGATTTCCATCGGGCGGTGACTCAAACCACTGAATGGCTTGATCGCAATCTGATCGAAATGACCGAATTTGACCGGTTCAAAGAGCGACTCATTGATGAGTGGGAGATCGCCTTCGACGACATGATTGATGACCTTCCGAAGGATGCCCCAGCAGATGATCGGGCCAAGGCCGGCAAGCTGCTGTATCGCCGCCTTCGCGACTCTGTCGCCGTCCAGGTCCGCCCACGCTACACAGAAGCGTTTTACGCTCGCGGCATCAGGCACGAGATCGCAGATGGTGGTTCGTGTGGCTGGCATCCCGACTTCGAGTCGCTGATCGAAGCCCTCACTGTTGGAACGCTGGAGGCGACCGATTGAAGGATTCGCAGAACGCGATAACGGCAATGGCGTTGCCCAACTGGGACAATCGCTCGTGGGTCACGGGCAGCATGCTGAATCCCGCCTTGATCGCTACAACACTCGTTGCCACCGCGAACATGTATGAAGAGCAGTCTGGCGATGCGATGCCGTGGGAACTAGCATTCCTGTCCGTCCCCATGGTCCTGCACCGTGATACGCGCGAAGCCCTACCTACGCGCATCAACTCCCACACTACGAAGTGGGTCGCTGAGAATGCGGCACTCCAAGCCTCGTTCCCGAGCCGCGCGCGGAGCATGGTTCCATACACGCGTGAAGGGATGCGATTCGGGCTTCGCACGGGCTCGCTCAGGATCATCGACGGCGAGGGGTTGCTCGGAACACCCAGTTGGAAGCTAAACCGAGACCGGGACAGGGAGCTCGCGCTCATCATCGGCAAAGCGTCCTTCCTCGGACGATGGTTCGCCCGTACCGGACCGCCTGCGACCCTCTATGCGCTGTTCGGTGTGGCACCATGATGCTGTGCAGCTAATCAGTGTCGCGGTGTACAACCTAGATGGGCGAGTCCGCCCTGTGGACTTCCGCACCGGCCGGTTGAACATCGTCACAGGCGCTTCACGGACAGGAAAAAGCGCCCTCCTCGATATCGTCGACTTCTGTCTAGGTCGTGACGAGGCACCGATCCCGCAAACCAAGGTGTTTCATTCAGTTGCCTGGTACGGATGCCTTTGGCAGTTTGACGACGGATCCAGGGCGTTTACTGGACGACCAATGTTCAAGCCGGGCAAGTCATCCACGAGCCGAGCGATGCTTCAGCTCGGAGGCAAGGACCTCGCGCTCCCCCAATACGAAGAGTTGACCGAGAACACTGACTCCTCGACTCTTCGCGAGCAACTCGGCGCGCGGATAGGACTCGGGGACTCGCGGTTGAGTCCCCCTGAGGGGTCCACGCGAAGCCCGTATCGAGTCGGCCTTGGGCAGGCTGCAATCTTCTTGTTCCAAGCTCAGAGCGAAATCGCCAATAAGTCCCTCTTGTTCCATCGTCAAGGCGAAGATGGCATGGCAGCTTCCATCCGCGATTCGCTACCGTTCTTTCTCGGCGCGGTTAGCGGCGACCATGCGGAACGACACGACCAGCTTCGGCGCGCGAAGCGTGATCTTCGACGGGCGGAGATCGCGCTTGACGCTGCAGTCGCGGAAGCGGCCGACCACGATACTCAGATTCAAGCCCTCGTGGCGGAGGCGTACGCATCCGGTCTCACCGACGTTGACCGAGCACCGACCACCGAGATCGCTTTGGAAATCTTGGGACGAGTGCTCGCAAGCCCTGTCGATCCAAGCGACGACGACCTCTCGATCGATATCCGTTCACAGGATCGAGTTGCTGAGCTACGGCTCGAGAAGCATCAGTTGACAACAGAGCTCGGATACCTACTCGATCAACGAGATGCTCTTCTCGAAGTGTCGAGTACCGAAAACGGCTACGATGCTGCGATTGCCAAGCAGGCGCAGCGGCTGCGCAGCATCGAACTCCTTCCTGCTCCGGAAACGGCAGACTCCGGAGTCTGCCCCGTTTGTTCACAGCGGCTTCAGGATGAGGACCCGACTGCTGCGCAGATGACTGCGCGCCTCGCCCGCCTGTCCCAAGAGCTCGAAGCACTAGCTCTAGCTCAACCAGGCAGACAAAAGGCGCTCACGGTCATCACTGAACAGATCCACAGCGCACGCGAGCGGCTCGTCAGCGTGGAGGCAGCTGTCGATGCCTACGACTCCACATCGAACGAGGAAGGCACGATCCTTGATCGCAGTCGCTCCCAGTTTGTGCGCGGACGTATCGATGCGACGATCGGTCGACTTGCTAGACGCAACGAGACTGATCTTTCGCAGATGACGACGGCAGTGGAGTCAGCGCGACGACGTGTCGAGTCGTTGGAGCGAGAGCTTGACGACGACGTTGCCCGCGAGCGCCTCACATCGGCACTGATCACACTGGGCAGGGAAATGACTCGCTTTGCGCAGTCACTAAAGCTAGAGAACTCCGAGCATGGCGTCCGGCTAGACATTGCAAAACTGACGGTCGTGACGGACACAGCTGCAGGGCCTGTGCCGCTTTCGGGCCTGGGCTCGGGGGCGAACTGGCTCGGGTATCACCTGGCGACCCACCTGGCCCTACACAAACTGTTCGTGCAGTCATCGCGACCTGTGCCCAGAATCCTTATGCTGGATCAGCCCACTCAGGCCTTCTATGAGTCGCGATCCACCGAGAGTCTTGAGCGCCTTAGCGAATCGGGAATACCGGAACAAGATGATCATGTTGCAGTGACTCGAATGTTCGAGCTTCTCGATCAATTTGCGAAGTCACTCGCACCTCATTTCCAGATCATCGTTAGTGATCACGCCCACCTTGCTGAGGATTGGTTTGAGGAAGCCGTCGAACACAATTGGCGAGGAGAAGCACTGATTCCAAAGGAGTGGATTAGCGACTAGCCGTGCCGGTTCTGTGCCGGTAGCCCCGCTGAAATCAGCCTCAACCAGCCGTCACCAACCATGACGACTTCCGCGGAATCACGCGGAGGACGGCGACTAACGAGTACCCACTGCCCCGCCGCATCCAACTGAAAATCGAAAGGTCACCGGATCGATGCCGGTCGGAGCCACAAGGGTGATCGTTACAATCGCCCCAGGAACCCTCGCGTAGCTTCTACATCGCGGGGGTTTCGTCTTGTCCGGCCCCCGGTCGTTGAGCGAGCGAAGCGAGACGAAACGCCCGCCCGACACATCTCCTCCTCGATTTGGCTCACTCATTGGCGACGGTCGAGCAGTCCCTAGGCTGGGCGCATGTCCCTGCCGCCGATGCCGAGTGCTCCTGGCCCCACAGGGGACGCCCCCGCGCAGGGGTCGCCCGCCCTGGGGCGCGTCGCGCTCGGGCTGGGCATCGCGACGCTCGTGTGCGGGCTGCTCGCCTTCCTGGACATGATCACGTTCATCCCCTGGCTCGGCGCGAGCCAGCTGGTCGGAGTCGCGCTCGGCATCGCGACGATCGTCGTGGCGGTCGTCGCGATCGTCCGACGCCGTGGACGGCGGCACGGGATCATCGGGCTGATCCTCGCCCTCGCCAGCGCTCCGCTCGCCTGGGCCCTGTCGATCGTCTACTTCGTGGTCTCCATGCTCCTGTATTACGGGATCTGAGCCGGCGCGGGGCGGGGTGACGGAAATGACGCCGGATAGCGGCGTTTCTTCCCACAGCGACGACGCCTTCGTGATCTCGCAGGCATACAAGCCGGGAGGATGAGATCCTGCGTCTCGACGCTTCGAGATCGCCGCCACGACGCCGCTAAGGTCGTGTCCATGTTCGAGTGGTTCGGCAGCGACCTCTGGGAAGAATGGCGGGCCACGCTCACGGCAGTGGGTACGCTCATCGCGCTTGGAATCGCCGGGCGCACGTACATGCTCAACAGTCGCCAGAAGCGAGAAGAGCAAGCAAGACTGGTCTACTCGCAAGTCGCGGCGATCAGCACCGTGCCGGCCGGGTCGACTCCTGAGTTTCCGGACGAGCCCGATGCTCTCATTGCCACCGAGGGAACAGGTTGGGGTCCGGGGAGACCGGTCAAGCAAAAGGCGATCATGGTCGTCGTGGAAGTCCACAACCGCAGCAAAGAGGTCATCGGTCCGCTCCACATCACGGTCGACTACACCAGCCAGCCCTGGCCGGAAGCACCGGGCATATCGCTGCAGGCACTGCCTCCGGAGTCATCTGTCCGCGTTTGCCTGCTGGGAAGGAACGAAGCGCCCGTCGGCAACTTCCTCCTCGAGCCATCGATTCTGTTTCGGGACTCAGCCGGCCACTGGTGGAAACGTCAAGGAACCGAACCGATTCATCTCGTGAGGAACGAACCGCGTCTCGCGTTGGCTGTCGACCATGCGCGTCCCACCCCCGACGGGCTCCGTGCCGTATCGCTTGGCACCGGGTTCAGGGGTACGTATCTCTCCTCCACACTCCTTCTCCGGTTCTTCGAGATTTCCCCCCGCATCCCGGTCCTACGGACGATACTCAGGAAGCTCAACATCCGCGAGAAGGCCGAAGAGCGTGCCCTGCGGAGACTTTCGCGCAAGTTCGAGGCTGCGTCGCACGAGGTTGACAGCGACCCTGCTCGACCGGCGTGACGCCACACCACCGCCGCGACTGACCACGCGGGCGCCAGCCCCGCGCCGCAGTTCGAGATAGCCCGGCACCGAGGCGCCACTCCGGAGTCCTGTCGAGCTCGTCATGAAGGAGGGTTCGACGCACCGGGTTGACCGACCCCGGGATCCCGTAACTCCACCACGAACCCGAGTGTTTGACATTTGATCAAATATCGCATTACGCTGAGGCAACCGATCCACGGAGTGCGAGGAGGCACCATGGGAAGCGCTGGAGCTCCGCACCCCGCGATCGACGTGCACACGCACCTCGCACCGCTCCTGGACGCGGCTTCGCAGCGGGAATCCGGGGTGGTGACGGACGACGACGGGCGCCTCGTCCTCGACGGGCGGGCGATCGGGCCCGACGCGCTGTACTCCCCCGACCGCCTCCTGCGGTACCTCGACGAGCACGCGCTCGACGCCGCCTTCGTCTCCGTCCCGCCGCCCTTCTTCCGCCAGGACCTGCCCGCCGAGCGCACCCAGGAGTGGGTCGAGGCGATCAACGACGGGATCCTCGCCGCCTGCGCCACGGACGACCGCCTGAAGCCGCTGGCCTACCTGCCGCTCGAGAACCCCGCGGCCGCCGCCCGCACCGTCCGCACGCACCTCGCGACCGACGCCTTCGTCGGCTGGGTGGGCGCGGCCGGCGGCCGCTCCGTGGCGCTCGACTCCCCCGAGCTCGCCGAGGCCTGGCATCTGCTGGCCGCCGACGGGCGACCGGTCCTGCTGCACCCCGCGGAGTCCCCCGACGAGCGGCTCGCCGCGCACTACCTGCACAACCTGCTCGGCAACCCGGTGGAGACCGGCGTCGCGACCGCCGAGCTCGTGCTCGGCGGTGTGCTCGCCGCCAACCCCCACCTGCGGATCGTGCTGGTGCACTGCGGCGGGGTCGTGCCCTCCGTCGCCGCCCGCTGGCAGCGCGGCCTCGACACCGCCCGCCCCGGACTGGACGCGTCATCGCCGCCGGTCGCGACGATGCTGCGCGGTCTCTACGCCGACTGCCTCACGCACGACGGCGCCAACGTCGACCTCGCCCGCCACGTCTTCGGCGACGATCGCCTGCTGCTGGGCAGCGACTGGCCGTTCCCGATGGGGCTCGAGGACCCGCGGGAGCCGATCGCCCACCTCGACCCGGCGCTTCAGGACCGGATCGCCCGGATCAACCCGAGCCGCCTCACCTCCGCCCATCACCCCCTCTCGCTCGGCATCCGCTGATCGAGTCCCGCCCCGCGTTCCACCGTTCGAAGATGAAAGGTCAGCAATCATGAGGAAGCCCTTCCGCTCCGCCCTCGTGGCGGGACTCGCCGTTCTCGCCCTGACGGTCGCCGGATGCTCCAGCCAGGCCCCCGCCGCGGCCGACGGCACGGCCGGCACCGACGCCCCCGAGGGGCTGACCCCGGTCACGTACCTCACCTCCTTCAACACCTTCGGCCGCGACGCCTACGCGTACGTGGCGCTGGAGAAGGGCTTCTTCGAGGACGCCGGGTTCGACGTCGAGATCCAGCCGGGATCCGGGACCGTCGACGTGCTCAAGCTCGTCGCCTCAGGAAAAGCCGACTTCGGCGTGGGCGATTTCCAGGCGGCGGCTCTGACCATCGCGAACGAGCAGATCCCCGCCCGGATCGTCAGCGCGATCCAGGACAAGTCGCTCGCGGCCATCGCCACCGCGGAGGGCTACGGCATCAGTCAGCCGAAGGACCTGGAGGGCAAGAAGATCGCCGACCAGCCGGGCTCGGTGAACGAGGTGCTCTTCCCCGTATACGCGGAGGCGGCCGGCATCGACGCGAGCACCGTGACCTTCGTGCCCGCCCAGCCCTCCGCACTGCCGCAGCTCCTGGCGAGCAAGCAGGTCGACGCGATCGGGCAGTTCGTCGTCGCCGACGGCCTGATCCGGGGCGCGACCGGTGAGGCCGGTGTCTTCCTGCCGTTCAGCGACTACCTCGAAGACCTCTACGGCAACGCGCTGTTCGCCTCGGAGAAGCGGGTCGCCGACGATCCCGAGAGCATCACGCGGTTCAACGAGGCCCTGCACCGAGGCCTGGCGTACGCGATCGAGAACCCCGAGGAGACCGGCGAGATCCTCGCCAAGTACCAGCCGACGCAGAAGCCGGACGTCGCCGCGGGCGAGGTCGAGGCGATGACGCCCTACGTCGGCGACCCCGCCGGCAACGGCCTGCTCGATCCGGCCCGGGTCGAGGCGATCCTCGCGCTGCTGGTCGAGGGCGGGGCGATCACGTCCGAGCCCGACGCGTCTGCCATCGTCGCGCCGGTCGAGTAGGACCGTCGGAGGATCGTGATGATCGACATCGAAGCCGTCGACCAGGAGTTCGTGACGCCGCGGGGCCGCATCCACGCCCTGTCGGACGTGAACGTGACCATCGACGAGAACGAGTTCGTGACGCTCGTGGGGCGCAGCGGGTGCGGCAAGTCGACCCTGCTGCGGATCATCGCCGGACTGCAGAAGCCGACCGGCGGCGTGGTCCGCATCGCGGGCGACCCGGTGCTCGCCCCGCGCCGGGAGGTGGCGATGATGTTCCAGCGGCCGGCCCTGCTGCCCTGGCGCACCGTGATGCAGAACATCATGCTCCCCGCGGAGGTGCTCGGCCTGGACCGGAAGCGCGCGAAGGCCCGGGCCCACGAGCTGCTCGCCCTCACCGGCCTCGACCCCTTCGCGGGGAAGCTGCCGCACGAGCTCTCCGGCGGCATGCAGCAGCGCGTGTCGCTGTGCCGGTCGCTGGTGCAGGAGCCGTCGATCCTCCTGATGGACGAGCCGTTCTCGGCCCTGGACGCCCTCACGCGCGAGGAGCTGTCGGTCGAGCTGCAGCGCATCGTCATGGAGCAGAACACGACCATCGTGTTCGTCACGCACTCCATCGAGGAGGCGGTGCTCCTCGCCGACCGCGTGGTCGTGATGAGGCCGCGCCCCGGCCGGATCCGCGAGATCGTCCCCGTGCCGATCCCCCGTCCCCGCTCCCTGGGCGGTTCGGCGCACGCCGACGAGGTCACCCGGGTGAGCGGACGACTGCACGATCTCCTGCACGAGACGCACGAGGAGGTCCCGGCATGACCACCCCGACCCTGCTGAACAAGGCGATCACCGGATCGGTGGACACCGGCCTGCGCCGGGCGCGCCGCACGACCACCCTGCGCGCCGTCCTGCTGCCGCTCGCCGGCCTGCTGCTCGTCGTGCTCGTCTGGTGGCTGTCCGTCGTCGGGTTCCGGATCGACAGGTTCCTGCTGCCGTCGCCCGCCGACGTGTGGAACGCGTTCATGGCGAACCCCGGCTTCCTGCTGACGCAGACCTGGGTGACCTTCGTCGAGACGGTTCAGGGCTTCCTGCTCGCCATCGTGATCGGCGTGCCGATCGCCATGGTCATCGCCTCGTCCAAGCTCATCGAGCAGATGATCTACCCGCTGCTGCTGGCGATCAACGCGGCGCCGAAGGTCGCCATCGCGCCGCTGCTGGTCGTGTGGATGGGCTTCGGCCAGGCGCCGAAGGTCGTGATGGTGGTCCTGCTGTGCTTCTTCCCGATCGTCCTGTCCACCACCGCCGGCCTGCGCTCCACGCCGAGCGAGTTCATCGAGCTGGCCAAGTCGCTCAACGCCAAGCCGCTGCAGACGTTCGTGAAGTTCCGCGCGCCGTTCGCGCTGGAGCAGATCTTCGTCGGCCTGAAGACCGCGATCTCGCTCGCCGTGATCGGCGCGGTCATCGCCGAGTTCGTCGGCGCCAGCGAGGGCCTGGGCTACCTGATCGTGCAGTCCGGCTCGAACGCGAACACGGCGCTGGCCTTCGTCGCGATCGTGCTGCTCGCGCTGATGAGCATCGTCCTCTTCTACGTCCTGGTCTTCATCGAGCGTCTGCTCATCCCGTGGGCCGAGAGTCAGCGGGCCGCGTCGTGAGCGCCGGTCTCGTCTTCGCCCCGGAGGACCTCATCGCACGGGCGACGCGGATGCTGGTCGCGGCGGGCGCCGACGAACGCTCGGCGCACCTCGTCGCCGACGGCCTCGTCGAGGCGGATGCACGCGGTCTGCCGTCGCACGGGCTCCTGCTGCTGCCGATGTATCTCGACCGGATCCGCTCCGGTTCGGTGGACCCCGCCGCCCGCAATCGCATCCTGGCCGACCTCGGCGCGCTGCTCACGGTCGACGCCGGGAACGGTCTCGGCCAGGCGAGCGCGCAGGACGCCATGGATCTCGCGATCGCACGGGCGCGCGAACACGGCATCGCCGCGGTCGCGTGCCGCAACGCCTTCCACTTCGGCGGCGCCTATCGATACGCCGCGATGGCCGCGGACGCCGGGATGATCGGCGTCGCCGCGGCCAACACCCGCCCGCTCATGCCCGCGCCCGGCGGCGCCCGGGCCGTGGTGGGGAACAACCCGATCGCCGTCGCCGTGCCGCGCACGGACCGGGATCCGATCGTCGTCGATCTGGCTCTCTCCGAGGCCGCCATGGGCAAGATCCGCCTGGCCGCGTCGGAGGGACGACCGATCCCCGACACCTGGGCGACGGATGCCGAGGGCCGGCCGACCACGGACCCGGCCGCCGCGATCGCCGGGTTCCTGCTCCCGGCCGGCGGCGCGAAGGGTTTCGCCCTGGCACTGATCGTCGACGTCCTCACCGGCGTGCTGTCCGGCGGCGGCTTCGGCGCGGGCGTGCGGGGCCTGTACGCGGACGCGACGATGCCGTACAACTCCAGCACGTTCTTCCTCGCCCTCGACGCCAGCACGCTCGACCCGGGATTCGCCGATCGGGCCGCGGAGCTCGCCGCCCAGGTGCAGGCGGCTCCGATGACGTCCTCGGAGACGGCGGCGCGGATCCCCGGCGAGCGCAGCGCGCAGAACCGCCGCCGTTCGATGCGCGAGGGCATCCGTCTCCCCGGCAGCGTCGTGGAGCAGATCGAACAGTGGGAACAGCAGCTCGGGCTGCGCGGACGAGAAGAGGTCACGAGATGAGAACGCAGTTCGACGCCACCGGCGAGGTGCTGGTCGTCACCGGCGGCACGAGCGGCATCGGCCTGGCGGTGGCCACCGCCTACGCCCGGGCGGGCGGGTCCGCGCACGTGTTCGGCACACGAGCGGACCCGGAGCTGCCCGACGGCGTCACGGGGCACCGGGTCGACGTCGCCGACCGCGAGGAGGTCTTCGCCGCGGTCGGACGGATCGTCGCGCAGGAGGGCCGCATCGACGGCCTGGTGGCCGGCGCGGCGGTGCAGCCGCGCACTCCCGTCGCCGAGACGGACCCGGCGGAATGGCAGCGCACGCTCGACGTGAACCTCACCGGCGTCGTCTGGGCGACACAGGCGGTCCTGCCCACGATGATGGCGGCCCGCCGGGGCACGATCCTCGCGTTCTCGTCCGGGCTCGCCAACGTCGGCCACGCGAACGCCTCCGCGTACGCCGCCACCAAGGGCGCGCTCGTCCCGTGGATCAAGTCGCTCGCGGCGGAGGTGGCCGAGTACCGCATCCGTGCGAACGTCGTGTTCCCCGGCGTGATCGACACGCCCCAGTTCCGGAAGGCGAATCCCGCCGGCGGCGAGCTGGAGCATTGGAAGACCTCGACCGGCGTGGGGTCCGCCGAGGACGTCGTCGGCCCCCTGATGTTCCTGCTCAGCGACGCGGCGAGCATGAGCGGATCCGTCCTCACCCGGGATCGCGCCTTCGGAGTCGAGGATGACTGAGCGCAACACCGCGGACAAGCCCGTCATCATCTCCGGCGGCGGACCCATCGGGCTCGTCACGGCGCTGGGGCTCGCGCACCACGGCGTCCCCTTCCTCGTGCTGGAGGAGGACTCCGAGCTGTCCCTCGACACGAAGGCCGGCACGATCCTCACCCGCACCCTCGAGGTGCTCGACCGGTACGGCGTCGTCGAGCCGGTGCTGCGCGCCTCGGTGCGCATCGACGAGATCGGCGAGACGGATCGCTCGTCCAACGTGTCGCAGCAGTCGATCCTGACCTCGTACCTCGCCGACGAGACCCGATTCCCCTTCGTGGTGAACATCCCGCAGCACCACCTCGAACCGGTGCTGCGCGACGCGCTCGCGGCGCTCGCCCCGGGCGCGCTCCGGATGAACCACCGCCTCACCGGGTTCACGCAGACCGACGACGGCGTCACCGTGCACGTGCAGACGCCCGACGGCCCGCAGACGTTCGAGGGCGCGTTCCTGCTCGGCTGCGACGGCGGCCGCTCGCTGGTGCGGGAGCTGCTCGGCGCGCGCGTGGACGGGAAAACCCTCGAGGAGCGCTACATGCTCATCGACCTCGAGGCCGACCTCGACATCGCCTCGCCGCGCGACTACCCCTACCTGTCGTACTTCGGCGACAGCGCGGAGTGGATGATCCTGGTGCGGCAGCCGCACTGCTGGCGGTTCCTCTTCCCCCTCAAGCCGGGCGCGCAGGAGCCGTCGGCCGAGGAGCTGCAGCAGAAGGTGCACCGCTTCATCGGCGACGTCGACACGACCGTGATCGGCACCAACATCTACAGCGTGCACCACCGGGTCGCCTCGCAGTGGCAGGACGGGCGCGTCTTCCTGATGGGCGACGCGGCGCACCTGATCACCCCGATGTGGGCGCTGGGCCTGAACACCGGCGTGCTCGACGCGTCGAACCTCCCCTGGCGACTCGCCTGGGTGACGCGCGGCTGGGCGGATCCGGGTCTGCTGGAGGGGTACGCCTCCGAGCAGGCGCCGATCGCACGGGACGGATCCGGAGAGCTCGCGGAGGCCGCCCGCAGGCGCATGGCCCGCGCCGAGGGCGCCGACGACGTCATCTCCTCCGGGAACGGGTGGGCGGCGGCGATGACCCGCACCCTGCTGGGCGTCACCCTCGACGTCGACGGCTCGGGGCGCGGCGGCATCATCCGGACCGGCGAGCGCGCGCAGCCCGTGCGGCTCGGCTCCCGCGTGCCGGACCTGCCCCTGTTCGGCGAGAGCGCGCGGCACCATCTGCACGAGCTGTGTCGCGACGCGTTCCTCGCGCTCTACTTCACCGACGCCCGTCGCCGCCCGCTCATCCCGGTCGACGACGACACCCCCGGGCTGAGCCACTTCGTCGTGAGCCGCTGGGACGCCCCCGAGAACACCGGGCTGCGCCCGTACGCGCTCTTCGACCCGGGCGATGCCGTGGCCCGCCGATTCGGCGTGCCGGACGACACGCTCGTGCTCGTCCGCCCCGACGGCCACGTCGCGGCCATCGAGCCGTGGGACCCCCGTGACCCGCTGCGCAGCCGCGCTGCCATCGACGCGTACCGCGCGATCGTACGACCCTCGCAGAAGGAGTAGGAATCTTGGCCAAAGGCGACATCATCACCCTGCCGGACGGAGGCGAGGTCATCCTCGGCGACGTCGGGCAGGAGGTCATCCTGGAGAACGAGCACACCCGGGTGTGGCACATCAGCCTGGAGCCGGGCGAGTCACAGCCCTGGCACCTGCACCACAACCCGTATCTCGTCATCGCGATCGAGGCGGCGGACAACCGCATCACGTACCTCGACGGCACCTCCCGCGACGTGCACGAGTTCGTGGGGCGCACCATAGAGATGCTGCCCAGCCCCGTGCACATGCTGACCAACGTCGGCCGCACCCGCTACGTGAGCCGGCTGATCGAGTTCAAGGACCAGGGCGAGAACCTGCCGGGAGGGTGGCGTGATGGAGCCGCGTGAGCAGGAACAGCTGATCCCCCGTCCGCCGCGCCCAGACGGGGTGGACGCGGAGGAATGGGCGAGCAACCTCTCCGACCCCGCCCGCTACGGAGGCATCGCCGCCGACGGCTCCCGCGAGGAGGCCGTCGCCGGCGACGGCGAGAGCGAGGCGATGTACCGGTTCCGCGAGATCCTCGTGCAGTCGAAGGACCACGAATGGCTCGACAAGACCCTCGACGGGCTGTCGCACAAGCCGCTGTGGCGCGACGAGGAGACCGGCGCGTCCATCGCGCTGGTGCGGTTCCGAGCCGGTTCCGGCATCCCGCTGCGTCACTCGCACGCCTCGAACCAGTTCATGTTCTGCCTGTCCGGTCGGTATCGCTACGTGCCCACGGGGCTCGTCCTCGAGGAGGGCTCCTTCTACTGGAACCCGAAGGGGTGCCTGCACGGTCCGACCCACGCCGAGGAGGACACCGTCCTGCTCGAGGTGTACGACGGCCCCCACTACCCGACGCAGCCCGAGTGGTACACGAGCGCTGCCGACACCCTCTGACCCACCCCACCGAAGGAGAGACCCATGCCCAAGACCCAGATCACCTCGGATCTTCTCGCCGTGCCGAACGGCCACTTCGCCCAGGCGACCCAGGCGCGCCTCGACGGCCGGATGGTCTTCATCTCGGGGATGACGGCCCGCAACGCCCAGGGCGGCGTCACCGGCGTCGGCGACGTGAGCGCCCAGACCCACCAGGTGTGCCAGAACCTGCAGGCGGCGGTCGAGGCGGCCGGCGGCACGCTGGACGACATCGCCCGAGTCGACGTCTACGTGCGCAACATGGAGGACTTTGCGGCGATCCACGAGGTGCGCCAGCAGTACTTCACCGGCGTCGCCCCGGCGTCGACGATGGTCGAGGTGTCGAAGTTCGTCAACAAGGACTACCTGATCGAGATCAACGCCATCGCCGTGATCCACGACGGGGAGAGCTGATGCGGTACTGCGCGATCCGCCACAACGACGGCTGGCGGGTGGGCGTGCTGTCCGGCTCCGGGGAGACCGTGCACGTCCACCCGGCCTCGGCCGGCCTCGTCTACGATGTGATCACCGCGGGCGGGCTGGACCCGGCGTCCCGCCCCGTCGCCGAGGTGCCCCTCGCCGAGGCCGTGCTCGGCGCGCCGATCCAGCGCTGGCGACGCAACGTCCTCTGCGTCGGCTGGAACTACTGGGACCACTTCGAGGAGTCGAGGGGCAAGCGCGAGGGGCAGGATCCCGACGGGCGTCCCGAGCATCCGACGTTCTTCACGAAGTCGCCGCGCACGGTGATCGCACCCGCCGAGGACATCGAGTGCGACTTCGCGCTGAGCGACCAGTGGGACTACGAGGCCGAGATCGCGATCGTGATCGGCACCGCGGGCAAGGACATCCCCCGCGCGGACGCCATGGACCACGTCTTCGGGTACACCCTGGCCAACGACGTCTCGGTGCGGGACGTGCAGCGCGCGCACGGCGGGCAGTGGTTCAAGGGCAAGAGCATCGACCGCACCATGCCGCTCGGTCCGTGGATCACGACCCGGGACGAGATCGACGATCTCGACCGGGTGCGGATCGAGTGCGAGCTGAACGGCGAGGTGATGCAGGACGCGGTGGTCGGCCAGATGGCGTTCGACATCCCGCAGCTCATCGAGGAGCTCAGCCGCGGCATGACGCTCGACGCCGGCGACGTGATCCTCACCGGCACCCCCAGCGGCATCGGCAACGCGCGCGAGCCGAAGGTGTTCCTCCGCCCCGGAGACACGCTCGTCACGCGGGCCACGGGGCTGGGCGCGCTGACGAACCGCATACGCTAGGGGCGATCATGTTGCGTGGAACGGGAGGAGCTCGCGCCCGGATGGACAGGTACCGTACGGCGCCGCCGCGATCGAGCGTCGACTTCGTCGCGACCGAGCTCTACATGCGCATCCTCGAGGGCGCGTACCCGCCCGGCTCCTTCATCCGCCTCAACGAGGTGGCGACCGACCTCGGGGTCTCGATGATGCCGGTCCGCGAAGCGATCCGCGAGCTGGCCGCGCTCGGCATCGTGGAGATGCTCCCCAATCGCGGCGCGCAGGTGCGGGAGCTCAGCATCGACGACCTGGTCGAGACGTATCGGAGCCGGCTGTACCTGGAGACGCTCGCGCTCCGGCTGGGCGCCCCGAACTTCACCGCCGAGGACGCGGCGGCCGCCCTCGCGGCGAACGAGGAGCGCAGGGCCGCGGTCGCGAAGGAGGACGCCTACGCCATGATCAGCGCGCACGAGCGTTTCCACTTCCTCCTCTACGAGACCTGCCAGAACTCCTGGCTGGTGCGGGCGCTGGTGCCCGGCTGGCGGAACACCGCCCGGTACCGCGACATCTCCTTCGCCAGCTCGCCGATCCGCCGCGAGCACGACGAGCAGCACGCGCAGATGGTCGAGGCGATGTCGGATCACGACGGCGACAGGGCGGTGGCGATCCTCCACGCGCACCTCACCAGTGCGGCCGAGGAGGTCGCGCAGGAGATCGCCGGCATCTCGGTGCTGGATCGTCTGCCGCCGGTGGACGAGCTGCTCTGCCGGTAGCCCCGCGCGGTGCCCTGCCGCCTCGCACGTTCGGCGCGCTTGTGCGGGTACGGAGGCGTCGATACAGTGAAAGCTGTCTAGCAGATTGACAGATGTGCCGCGGGCGCGCGTCGGTTTCGGACGCAGGGACGACGCCGCCCGGCCGAACAGGGAGGAGATCCTGCATGCCCGATCCGCAGCAGGTCGCGAAGAACCACTGGTACCGCAACGACGACATCCCCGGGGTGCCCGGCCCCGACCGCGAGATCCTCGGGTACGGCGAGAAGCCCCCGGTGATCCGCTGGGAGGGCGGCGCGAAGGTGGCGATCAACATCGTCATCAACTACGAAGAGGGCTCGGAGCTGACGTTCGCGATGGGCGACGGCCGCAACGACGGGATGTACGAGCTGCCGTTCGACGTCGAGGGCCAGCGCGACCTCGCCAAGGAGTCGATGTACGAGTACGGCTCCCGCGCGGGGATCTGGCGGCTCTTCCGCATCTTCGACCGCCACGAGATCCCGATCACGGTCTTCGGCGCCGCCGTGGCCCTTGAGCGCAACCCCCGGGTGGCCGAGAAGATCCTGGCGCGCGGAGACGAGCTCGTCGGCCACGGCTACCGCTGGATCGATCACTACGAGTACTCCCGCGAGGAGGAGAAGGAGATCATCGGCCTCGCGATGGACTCCTTCGCTCGCATGGGCCTGACCCCGCAGGGCTGGTACTGCCGCGAGATGTCGGTGAACACCCGGGAGCTCCTCGTCGAGGACGGCCGGTTCCTCTACGACTCCGACTACTACGGCGACGACCTGCCCTATTGGACCTTCGTCGGGGAGAGGTCGCACCTCGTCGTGCCGTACTCCCTCGCCGTCAACGATTGCCGGTACATCATGGGGACCGGATTCGGATCCCCCTCGGACTTCGTCGACGTCGCCCGGCGCACCGTGCTGCAGCTGCTCGACGACGGCGACGACTGCGGACGCATGATGTCGATCGGCCTGCACCCGCGGATCACGGGCAACCCCGCCCGCGCGCACGGCCTGGCGGAGTTCATCGCCTGGGCGAAGGAACAGGAGGGCGTCACGTTCCTGCGCCGGATCGACATCGCGGAGCAGTTCATGGACCAGGTGCCCCGGCCCGCCACCGCCGCGGACCGCGTCAACGGCTGAGCCGGCCCGGACGCGTCGATCCCCCGTGCCGTCGCGGCACGGGGGATCGATGCGGTTCCGGGTCAGCGCATCCCGGCGTCCGCGGACTCCACGATCCGCTGCTCGGGCCGCCCCGCCATCACCTTCGAGAGCACGAGGTGCAGCGCGAACGTGATGATGAGCGCGCCGAGCCCGGCGGGGAAGTCCCCGGGAAGCGGCATCCAGTACTGGAAGACGATGCCGAGCACGGCTCCGATGAGGAACGAGATGATCCCGGGAAGACGCACGGCCGGCAGCTCGTCCACGTTCGCGGACGTGTACTCGCGGCGACGGACCACGAAGAAGTCCGCCAGGATCGGGCCCGCGAGCGGGACGAACGCGGCGCCGAGGACCGTGATGAAATCGGCGAAGAAGAACGAGTAGAACCCGAACGCGCCGAGGATGCTGCCGATGATCCCGACGGTGATGACGATCTTCGGCCGGGCGATCCGGATGCCCATCGCGTTGGCCGCGGGACCGACGTACAGGGCGTTGCAGTACAGCTCGGACATGTTCGTCGTCCAGAGGGCGACGACCCACAGGATGACGCCGAGGATCGCGAAGAAGACGCCCTTGGTCACCATCCACGAGATGAAGTTCGCGTCTCCGGTCGCGATGCTGCCGGTGTAGCCGATGAAGTTCAGCAGGGGGTTGGTGAGGATGAAGCACGCCCCGGCCCCGATGAACACGTGTGCTGCCGTCTTGGCGAACCGGAAGATGTCGACACCCATGATGACCCCGGCGATCCAGGCGCCGATGATCACCGTGATCCCGGTCCCGATGGAGGTCCCGGAGCGGTTCGCGCCCTCGGCGAGGACGTTGCCGAACCCGCCGAACTCGGAGATCATCATGACCGCCGCGACGATCGCGACGATGAGGACGAAGGGCGCGGCGGGCGCGGAGATCCGCTCCAGGGCGACGATCCCCTTCCACGCCGACCAGGTGAAGATCGCGCCCCAGATCAGCGAGAAGATCACGAACTCCAGGCTGAGGCCGTTGAAGATGGTGATCCCGGTGAAGCTGCCGAACGCCGCGTTGAAGATGTCGCCGACCATGCCGACGATGGAGGCGAACCAGCCGAGGGTGAGCAGCCCCATGACGAGCATGGGCAGGATCATCCCCTTCCGGCCGTACGAGAAGCGGGAGATGAGCGACAGGTTGAGCCCCGTCTTCATCGCGGCGAACCCCAGGGCGAAGGTCAGCAGCAGCAGCACGCCCTGACCCAGCACGATGGTGAGCACGGCGTCGCCGAACGGCATGCCTCCGCCCTCGGCGGTGCCTGCGAGCTGGCCGCCGACGATGAGGCCGGTGGGCACATAGCCGAAACCGACCCAGATGACGAACTGGGACCACCAGGAGCGGCGCGCCTTCTGCGGCACCCGCTCGAGCATGAACTCTTCGTTGGTCTCGTCGACCGCGGGCCTCGTCTGCACGCCGGGTTCCGTTGCGGCACTCATGAGCGCGTTTCCTCTCCATCGGGGGAACTGGACACGTCGAGCGACCGGGGATCGCGAGGCGGGAAGGGAGGTAGGGTGCTCTCGACGCATCTGCGATCCGGGTCGTTCGTGGCCCAGGCTAGCGATTCTGAGCAAACCTGTCTAGCAGATTGACAACCTGACATCATTTCGAGGAGGACCTTGGCCGTGGCCGCGAACCGGACGCCGACCATCGAGGACGAGCTGCTCGTCGTGTACACCGGGGGAACGTTCGGGATGCGCGACGAGGGGCACGGGCTGGAGGCGGCCGCGGACCGGGAGTCCACGCTCGCCGCCCTCGTCCGCGCGGCGGACCCCTCCGCCCGGCCGTGGCGGTACCTGCCGATCCCGCGGATCATAGACAGCGCGGACGCCGACCTCACCCACGCCCTCTCCATCGCGGCGACGATCCGCGACCATGTGACGCGCGCTCGCGGGGTCCTCGTCGTGCACGGCACGGACACCCTCGCCTACACGGCCGCCGTCGCCGCGTTCGCGCTGGCCGACGTCCCGATCCCCATCGTCTTCACCGGCGCGCAGCGACCGGTCGACGAGCCGGGCTCCGACGCCCCCGCGAACTTCGCCCTCGCCTACCGGCACGCCGACGACGGCGCGCCGGGGGTGCGGATCGCGTTCGGCGGATCCCTGCTCCCCGCCGTCCGCGCCGTGAAGCGCTCCGCCGACGAGGACGAGGCCTTCGCAGCCTTCCGTCCGCTCGCCGCCGATGCCGCGGGAACCGCCGTGCTGCGCTCGCGACTGGCGGCGCTGGATCCGCGGCAGCGCGGCGGGCGCCCGCTGCCGGCCGTCGGGCTCCTCCGGGTGTTCCCCGGACTGGATGCCCGCCTGGTCCGCGCCGCGACCGACCTCTACCCCGACGGCCTGATCCTGGAGTGCTACGGCGCCGGAACGGCGCCGACGAGCGACACCGCGCTGCGGCAGACGATCGAGGACGCCACGCGCGCCGGGACGCCGGTCGTCGCGATCACCCAGTGCCAGACCGGGACCGTGCAGCTCCGGCGATACGCGGTCGGCGCGGCGCTGCACCGAGCGGGCGCGTGGGACGGATACGACCTGACCGCCGACGCCGCCCTCGCGAAGCTCGGGGTCCTCACCGCGCTCGGGCTGGACGCCGACGAGCGGCGGGCGCTCTTCGCGATCAACCTCGTGGGCGAGCAGAGTACCGACTGATGCCGGACGGCGGCGGGGCGCTCAGCCCTCGTCGATCATCGGGCGGACGACGGCCTCCACGTAGTCCAGGTGCTCCTGCATGGCGCGGGCGGCACCGTCGGCATCGCCTCGGATGATCGCCTCGGCGATGCCGCGGTGCTCGCGGTTCGAGGGCTCGCGGCGGTGGGCGACGAGGTTGATGATCTCGGACTGCTGCGACAGCGCCTCGCGCGTGTCGGCCACGACGGAGGAGAACACGGCGTTGCCGGAGGCGGCGGCGATGCTGGCGTGGAAGAGCGAGTCGAGCCGGACCCACTCGCGCGCCTGCCGCTCCTCCTCCATCCGGGTGCAGATGTCGAGCAGAGCCGCCGCCTGCTCGTCGCTGCGGCGGAGGGCGGCCAGCCGGGCCGCGGGCACCTCGATCGCCGGGCGCGACTCGACGAGGTCGCGGGTCGAGTACTCGCCGAACCGCTGCGAGGGCCGCGGCGTCTCCGAGATCACGTACGTGCCGCTGCCGGTCCGGGTCTGGGTGAGCCCGAGCGCCTGGGCCGAGCGCAGCGCCTCCCGGACGACCGGTCTGCTCACACCGTAGTGGCGCGCGAGGTCCTGTTCCGAGGGGAGCCGGGCCCCGACCTCGAGGCTCTTGCTGCGGATGCCTTCTCTGAGATCGTCGAGAATCGACTCGGCAGCGCTGGAGCGGGGCAGTTCCCGATGTGACGCGAACCACCCCTGTTGAGTGACCATCGCTCCACTATGTCACCACCGGCTCGCTAGAGGCCGAGGATCCTCTTCGCGTTCCCGGAGTAGAGGGCGGGGAGCAGGCGCCGCGGCACGTTCGCGGCCGAGATCGTCCACCGCCCCTGCGGCGGCACGGGGGACCCCGCGGCGTAGTCGAAGCCCTCGTCGTCGGTCTCGAGGAAGCGGAAGTGCGTGAGCAGGTCCTCCCGATCGAGCGGGAAGGCGTCCGTCCCGAACAGGACCCGATCCGGGTACCGCTCCACGAGGCGCAGGAAGCGGCGCGGCTGACGACCCAGCTCACCGAGGCGCCCGGCGATGTCGACCGCGAGGTTCTGGGCCGCGTCGAGGAGGCGCTCGACCCGGTCCAGGTCCTCGGCGACGCATCCCATGTGCGCGCCGATGTAGCGGGTTCCCGGCGTGGCGAGCAGTAGCCGCTCCAGGGCGTCGATCAGCTCGTCGAAGGACGGGAAGCGCGACCGGTCCGCGAAGGACCACTGCGGTTGCTGTCCCAGCTCGTCGATCCGCTCGTTGAACCGGTCGAGGGGATCGAAGAACGCCTTCGGATCCGCGACGTGGATGAGCACCGGGAGCCCGAGCTCCCCCGCGACTCCGAGCACGTCGACGACCTCCGGCGCGTCGGGGCGCACCAGCGTTCCGTCCCGCCCGCGCACGGACAGGCCCAGGTTCTTCCACACCTTCACCCCGCGCGCGCCGCGGTCCGCCGACTCCCGGAGCTGACGCTGCAGCGCCGGGACTCCGCCGGGCTCCGCCAGCCGCTCCCAGTCCACGTGACAGAAGGTGAGGAAGCGGTCGGGGTGCGCTCTGTCGTACCGGTCGAGGTTGGCGTCCAGCTCCTCGTCCCATCGGCCGTCCAGGTTGACCATCGCGGCGATGTTCGTCTCGTCCATCAGGTCGAGCAGCGCGGGCACGTCCGGCGCGCACCAGTCGCCGGTCAGCCACCGGCCGAGGTGGTTGTGGACGTCGATGGCGGGCACCGCGGCCCGGGGGACGTGCGTGACGGGGAGCGAGACCTGCGCTCGCGGCGCCCACTCCGACAGGAGCAGACCCGGGCCGGTCTCGCCGGCGGCGTGCCCGCCGATGAGGGGATCGGGCATGGCGTCAGCAGCTCTCGTACACGTAGCCGGCCCCGCCCGCGGCGACGAGGTCGAGATCCCGGAGGATCGTCAGCGGCGCCCTGTCCTCTCGCGCGCACACCTCGGCGAAGGTCATGCCCGCCTCCTCCAGCGCCCCGGGATACTCGATCTGGAGGACGTGATCCCCGTACACGTCGGTGTACGCCGCGCATTCGTCCCAGACGCCGCATTCCTCGGTGACCGCGAAGTCGAAGCCGAGCTCCTCGTGCGCGAACGCCGTGATCTCCGCCGCGTTCTTCTGCGCGATCGCCATTCCGGCCCCGTGCGCGCGATCCACGTAAGCGGAGGCGAGCGCGTGCGCGCCGGCCTCGTCGATCTCGGCGAAGCGCGTCCATGTATCGAGGTTGTCGATCTCGACCGCGTCGAACCCGCTCTGGCCGCAGCCGTCGATGACCGGGCCGAGGATCGCCAGGATGCCGTCGCGCTGATCCTCCGTGCTCGGGTCGAGGATGTACTCGTCCGGCCAGTCCGGGTCGGTCACCAGCGTCCCCGCGGCGTCGTGCAGGAGCAGGTCCTCGTGCCCGAGCCAGAACTCCGCCTCCCCGGGCTGCGTCTGGAAGCCGTTCACGTAGCAGACGCTGTAGGCGCCGGCGAGCGGCGTCGCAGTGGCGTCCCGCACGACGACGTCGATGGCCACGGGCCCCGTCCCGGCGTCCACCTCGTCGTACGCGCCGCCGAGCTGATAGTCGAAGACGCCGCTCGTCGGCGGGAGGGCCACGGCGGCCGTCCCGGCCGACTCCCCCGTCGTCGACGAGGCCGCCGGGGTCGTGCCCGCGCACGCCGTCAGCACCGCCGCCGTCGCCAGCACCCCGGTCAGGGTCGTCGCCATGCTCATCGATCTCTCCTTCATGCGTGTCGTCGCTTCCCGGCTCCTGCTGTCCTCCGCCCCGGTCCTGCGGCGACCGGGGGCACCGCTCTCAGCGGGCTGCGACCCCGGCGCCGGCGCTCGCGCGCAGCGCCTCGGGCAGCAGGTCCCCATGGGCCTCGGTCAGTTCGTCGCACACCTGCCAGATCTGCTCCGGCGTGAGCGTCGACTGGGCGTTCGGGTCCATCAGGACGGCCTGGCGCACGAGGATCGGGTCTCCGGTCCGCGCGGCCTCGACGGCCAGCCGCCCCACCGAGATGTACGGCATGTTGACCGCGGCGAGCGGAGCGGGCAGGGACCCCATCGGCCGCGGGACCAGTCCGCCCGCCCCGACGGCCGCGGGCACCTCCACGACCGCGTCGGCCGGGAGATTGTCGATGAGGCCGCGGTTGGGCACGTTGACGTGCACCTCGCGCTCCGTGCCGGTGACGAGCGAGTGGATGATCTGCGGCGCATACTCGCTGGCCCCCTCGGGAAGATCCAGGTCGCGTCCGGCCGCCAGCGCGTCCCGGGTCGCCTCGAACTCGGCGACGTTCTCGCGGCTGATGTCGACGTACTCCAGCGGCTTCAGCCGGAACCGCTCGATCTGCTCGTCGGAGCGCAGGAACCAGGACAGATACTCCGACGAGTGCTCGCTCGTCTCCGTCGGGTACCGACCCAGTCGGCGGAACATCTCGACGCGGACACGACGGGCGAGCTCCTCATCGCCCTCGATGCGCTCGCGCAGGAGCGGGTAGAGATCCTGCCCGTCGCGCGTCCACTCCAGCAGCCACGCCTGGTGGTTGACGCCCGCGGCGCGGAAGCGCGTCTCCTCGAAGGGCACCCCGATGAGCTCGGCGAGGTCGTGAGCGGTCCAGAAGACGCTGTGGCACAGCCCGACCGCCTTGATGTCCGGGGCCACCACGGAGAGCCACCAGACGTTCATCGCCATCGGGTTCGTGTAGTTGAGCAGCCACGCGTCCGGGCAGACGGCGCGCATGTCCTCGGCGAGCGCGGTCAGCACCGGGAAGGTCCGGAGGGCGCGGAACACGCCGCCGATCCCGGTGGTGTCGCCGATGGTCTGGCGCAGACCGTGCCGCGCGGGGATCTCGAGGTCGGCGATCGTGGCCTCGATGCCGCCGACCTGGATCATGTTGATGACGAAGTCGGCGCCGTCGAGCGCGTCCCGCCTGTCCGGCGCGGCCACGATCTCCGCTCGGGCACCGAGCCGCTCGTTCACGTGCGACGCGGTGGCCTCCGCGACCGCGAGCCGGTCCGCGTCGATGTCGTGCAGCACCAGGCGGGCGTCGGACAGCTCCGGGTAGCGGAGGATGTCGGCCACGAGCTGACGAGTGAAGACGACGCTGCCTGCGCCGATGAAGACGATGTTGACCATGTCTTGATGATTGCCGACTGCGCGGATTCCGCGCAATAATTGCCGCACAGTTTGCTTGTTTCGCTCACTATGAGTGATCGAATATATCGCCCTGATGCTTCGGACAAGAACGAAGGGAACCCGATGCCCATCACACCCGGGGCCACTCCACAGGCGACGTCACGGCGTCGCACGGAGCGCATGTCCCTCATCCTCAGCTACGTCAACGAGCGGGGAACCGCACGGCTCACCGAGATCGCCGACGATCTCGGGGTCTCGACCGCGACGATGCGGCGCGACCTCGCCGAGATGGACGAGCAGGGCCTGCTGATCCGCTCGCACGGCGGCGCGCGGGCGCTGGACCCGACCACGGAGGTCCCCGTCCAGCTCCGGGACTCGCGCTTCCGCGACGCGAAGCTCCGGATCGCGGAGCATGCGGCGCGGCTGCTCCCCGAGGGGCAGTACTCCGTCGCGATCAGCGGCGGGACGACGGCCACGGCCGTCGCCCGCGCTCTGGCGTCCCGGGACGACCTGTCGGTCGCGACGAACGCCCTCACGACGGCGGTGGAGCTGGCGACGCGGAGCCGGCTGAACGTCATCATGACGGGAGGGTTCATCCGCTCCAGCTCCCTGGAGGCGGTCGGGGTCCTCGCCGAGAAGACCTTCGGCGCGATCAACGTCGGCACCGCGTTCCTCGGCACCGACGGCATCAGCGTCCGCGGCGGGGCGACGACCCATAACGAGACCGAGGCGCGGACGAACCACGCGATGGTCACCCAGGCCGACCGCGTCGTCGTCGTGGCCGACGGGTCGAAGATCGGCCGGGCGACCCTGGCGAAGGTCGCCGATCTGTCGGAGATCGACATCCTCGTCACCGATTCCAGCGCCGATCCTGCCGAGCTCGCCGCGATCGCCGCGGCCGGGGTCGACGTGCAGATCGCGGCGGACGACGAGACCCCGCGGGGCTGAGACGCCCGGCGGGCGGCGGGCCGATCAGCCGGTCAGCGCGGCGAGGAGCTCGCCTCGCGTCGCCTGCCCCGCCGTGCCGCCGGATCGCGTCGTGGAGAGAGAGCCCGCGACCGCGGCCCAGCGCAGCCGTTCCCGCTCCGCCCCCACCCCGTGCGCGAGCGCGGCGAGGTAGCCCGCGTCGAAGCTGTCCCCCGCACCGGTGGTGTCGACGACGTCGACGCGGCGTCCGGGCCCGCGCTCGACCGCGTCCTCCCCGCGGACCGACCAGCCTCCGCGGGCACCGTCCTTGACGACCACGCGCGGGCCGCGGCGGGACAGGGCGCGGGCCAGCTCCTCGTCCGGGGCGTCCGTGACGCCCAGCGCGCCGGCGATCGCCCGCAGCTCGCTCCGGTTCGGAAGGAGGAGGTCGAGATGGGGCAGCGCCTCGGCGAGGCCGAGCCAGCGTTCCGCGGGGTCCCAGTTCGTGTCGAGCGACGTCGTCCACCCCCGCTCCCGCGCCTCCGCGAGGACGGCGGGGAGGTCGGCGGCCAGCGCCGGCTGCAGGAAGTAGCTGGCGACGTGGAGGATCCCCGCGGTTCCGCGCCATCGGCGGATCCGCTCGATCGCGTCCTCCGCGGAGACATCGGGGATCGTGCCGAGCGCGGTGAGGATCGACCGGTCCTCGGGCGCCGACAGGATCACCGAGAGCCCGGTCGCCGCTTCCGCGCGCACGCGCACGTCCGCGGTGTCGACGCCGCGCTCGCGCAGGGCGTCCAGGACGAACGCCCCGAACGCGTCGTCCCCGATCCGGGCGAGCAGCGACGTCGGCACGTCCAGGCGCGCGGCGCCGCAGGCCACGATGCTCGCGGAGCCCCCGAGGACGAGGTCGGCGGCGTCCAGGATCTGCTCGGCCTGGCCGAACCGGGGGACGACGTCCCCGCGGAGCACGAGGTCCGCGTTGGCGTCCCCGATCACGAGCAGCGGGCGCACCGCTCCCGTCCCGGCGCTCATCCTTTCACCCCCGAGAACGTCATCGTCGCGATGAACTGCCGCTGCGCGAAGACGAAGAACACGATGAGCGGGAGGGTCGCGATCACGTTCGACGCCATCAGCAGGGACCAGTCCGTCCGACGCGCGCCCTGGAAGTTCGTGATCCCCAGCTGCACGGTGAACGCGTTCGGGTCGTTGATCGCGATCAGCGGCCAGACCAGGTCGTTCCAGGAGCCGAGCAGGGTGAAGATCGCGAGCGTGGCCAGCGCGGGACGGGCGAGCGGGAAGATGATCCGCCAGAACGTGCCGAAGCGGGAACAGCCGTCCAGCATCGCCGCCTCCTCCAGCTCGGCGGGCAGGGACAGGAAGAACTGGCGCATGAGGAAGATGCCGAACACGCTCGCCAGCCACGGCACGATCGCCGCCATGAGGGTGTCGATGATCCCCACGGTGGCGAACATCACGTAGGTCGGGACCATCAGCAGCTGCGTGGGGATCATGATCGTCGCGATGATCATGAGGAAGCTCACGTTGCGGCCGGCGAAGCGCAGACGCGCGAACCCGTACCCGGCGAGGGAACACAGGACGATGTGCGCGACGATGCCGACCGCCGAGACGATGACGGAGTTGCCCAGCCACCGCAGGATGTCGGACTGCTCGAAGAGCTTCACGTAGCCGTCGAGCGTCAGCTCCGAGGGGATGAAGCTCGGAGGGAAACGGTTGATCTCCGACTCGGGCGTGAGCGAGGTGAGGAACATCTGCAGGAACGGCACCGAGAACAGCAGCGCCACGGGCACGAGCAGGAGGTGGACCCAGGACCGGCGCCGCCGGGGGCGCTTCGCCACGGTGATCGTGCGGGTCGTCGCCGGCGCCTCCGGCGCCTCGGGCGTGGGCCGGTCGAGGAAGGTCGTCATACGGTGATCCCCTTCGCAGTGCGCCGCTGCCACAGGACGACGGCGATCGTGACGATGAGCGTGACGGCGAACAGCCCGTAGGCGACCGCCGAGGCGTATCCGAACTCGAGCTCGCGGAAGGCGGCGTTCCACAGGTAGTAGACGATCGTCTCCGTCGCGCCGAGGGGACCGCCCCTCGTCGTCGTGTAGACGACGTCGAACAGCTGGATCGCTTGGATGGCCTGCCAGATCGTGACGAACACGGTGACCGGGGCGAGCTGGGGGAAGATCACGTGCCAGAACGTCTGCCAGCGGTTCGCCCCGTCGACGCGAGCGGCCTCGGACAGCTCCGCGGGGATGTCCTGGAGCGCCGCGAGGTAGATCACCGTCGTCAGGGCGGCCTGCCCCCACACGGACATGATCGCGATGACGAGCATCGCCTGGGAGGGGTCCTCCAGCCAGCCCTGCTGGGGAAGCCCCAGGATCCGCAGGGCATTGTTGACGAGCCCGAACTGCGGGTTGAACAGATACGTCGTCAGGATTCCGGTCGCCGCGGCGGACACGACGAACGGCAGGAAGATCAGGGTGCGGTACACGCCGATCAGGACGATGCGCCGGTTCAGCGCCACCGCCAGCCCCAGTCCCAGGAGCACCGAGGCCGGCACGAACATGGCCGTGTACACGAGCGTGTGGAGCACGGCCGCGCCGAGGTCGGCGTCCGTGACCATCTCGGAGTAGTTGCGCGCGCCGACCCACTCCGGCGTCGCGAAGCCGTTCCATTTCTGGAGCGAGAGCAGGAAGGCCCAGACCGCGGGGAAGAGCGACAGGCCGAGGACGATGAGCGTCGCCGGGCCGACGAAGCCCCAGCCCGTCAGGCTCTCCCGCGCCCGGCGCCGCAGGGCGCCGGGACGCGTGGCCGCTGCCCCTCGACTCACTGGTCCTCCAGCGCGGCGGTCGCCTCCTCAGCGGCCTCCTTCAGGGCCGCCTTGGGCTCCGCCTGCCCCTGCAGGACCTGGGAGATCGCGGTCCCCACGGCCTCGGAGAGCTTCACATAGCCGGGAACGGTCGGACGCGGGATCGTCGCGTTCGCGCTGTTGGCGGCCATGATCTCGATTCCGGGCATCTCCGCCACCTGCTTCTGGAACTCGGGCGAGTCCACCTCGCTCTCGCGCAGCGGCAGGTTCCCGTAGACGACGTTCCAGCGCACATCCTGCTCGGGGGCCGTCAGCCACTTCATGAACTCGTACGACCAGTGCTCGCGGTTCGGATCCTTGTGGTCGAAGAGCACCCAGATGTCGGCGCCGGAGATCGTCGTGTGGTCACCGTCCGTTCCCGGCAGCGGCACGACCCCGTACTTCGTCCCGGCCTTCTGCAGGTCGTAGAGCATCCACGGACCGGAGGTGATCATCCCGATCTGGTCGCTCGCGAAGAACTGGCCGAACTTCGTGTCCGTCTGATCGAGATAGACCGAGGCGTCGTCGACCGCCATCGACTGGAGGAACGTGAGCGCCTCGACACCCTCGGCGGAGTCGAACGTGGCCTTGTCCCCGTCGAGGATCTCCCCGCCCCGCTGCCACAGGTGCGGCCAGAACTGCCAGGTGGTCTCCTCGGATCCGGAGACCGAGTAGCCGTAGCCGTAGGTCTTGGTGTCGGGGTTGGTGAGCGCGGCCGCGGCGGCGCGGAAGTCCTCCCACGTCCAGTCCTCGGTCGGATAGTCCACGCCCGCCGCGTCGAACACGGTCTTGTTGTAGATGAGCGAGATGTTGTCGACCACGGCCGGGAACCCGATCGTGGCCCCGCCCTCCGGCTGCGCCGTCGCCCGCGCCGCCCCCGAGAACCCCTCCCAGTCCAGGTCGGCGTCGCCCTCGACCCTGTCGGTGATGTCCAGGGTGCGGCCGGATCCGGCCAGCTCGCTCGCCCAGGACCCGAACGCGTAGGAGATGTCCGGGTAGGTGTTGCCCGCGAAGGACGAGGACAGCTTCTGCAGGAGGTCCTCCGTCGAGGGCGCCCCGGAGGACATCTCGATCGTGACGTTCGGGTGCTCCTTCTCGAACTCCTCCGCCAGGCCCTTGAGGATCGTCTGCGCCTGGTCCGCCTGTCCGGTCCACCAGGTGATCGTCACCTCGGCGTCGGGGTCGAGCTTCGTGGCGGGCGCCGGGCCCGTCGAGCACGCGCTGAGGGTCACGCCGAGCGCGAGGGCGAGCGTTCCCGCGGCGACGCGGCCGAGGACCCGTCCGCGGGAGGACATCCGGTGCTTTCCAGGGTTCATGCTGTCTGCCCCCTTGCAGAATGATGGGTCGGGGAGAGACGACCGCGATCACACAGGCCTCGGAGCACGGTGCACCCGGGGGGACACCGCGCACGCTGAGGATGCCGCGGCACGTCTCAGTGGTCGGTCATGGGACATCGCTCGTCCGGCCGACGTTCCCCCATTGCCGACGTCGGATTCCGCGAATATCCCCATACTGCACAATTAGCGCAAAGGTGTCACCAGTACTGCGTAAATCGCTCACTTCTCTGAGTGTTTCAACCGTCGCGAGGCGAGGTCAGCGAGCGAGCATCGTCGCGACGGCGTCGCCGAAGGCCGGCGGCCGCCGCAGCCGGTTCCCCGTGACCGTGATCGCCTCGACCACGCCGGCGGCGTCCCGGTGCAGCAGGACCGGCTCTCCCGCACCGCCGAACCCGTCCTCGGCCTCGGCCCGGAGCACGCCGTCCCGCTCCCGGAGCACGACGGCCTGGCCCGCAGGATCCGCCGCGGCATCGTCGAGCTGCAGCACGACGCCGGGAAGGCAGACGAGGTTCGTGTCGCCCCAGAGCGACAGATAACGCCCCGCGGCGTCCGGGAACGGGACCTCCGCGGCCGCGTCCTCGACCTCGGCGGCGGCCTTGTCGAGCAGCGCGATGATCCCCGCGGCGATGCCGGACGCGGGCCCGTCGATGCGGTTCGTGAGCACGCTCACGGTGAGGCCGGTCTTCGGATCCGTCCACGTCTGCGTGATGTGGCCGGGAAAGCCGCCCGAGTGGCCGATGACACGGCGCGTCCCGATCTTCCGGATCATGACGCCCAGCCCGTACCACCGCGTGGACCCGCCGGTCGCGATGCACGACTCCTCCCGCTGCATGAGCCGCTTCGCGTCGTCGCCGAGGAATCGCCCGGAGCCGAGCGCGTGTCCCGCCATCCACGCGGAGATCGTCTCCGCGTTGGACCAGAACCCGGTGGCCGCCGCCTCCGCCCGGGCGGAGGCGGGCGGGATCACGGGCGCGACGGCGGATCCCGGCAGCCCGCGCTCGGTCATCGGGATCCCGTGCCCGGATGCGATCGGCGCCTCCTCGCCGTTCCCGAGGTCCGGCCCGATCCGCACCGGCTCGGCCATGGCGTCGCCCAGCTCCGCGATCAGCGTGCGCATCGCCTCCGCGTACGGACGCTCCTCGACCGCCTCGATGACGAGCCCCAGCAGCGAATAGCCGAGGTTCGAGTAGTGGAAGTGCACGTTCGCCGGGAAGACGCCATCCCTGCGCAGCTCGGCGAGGAGCTCGTCGCGGTCCGGGAACTCCCGCTCGCGCTGCCAGAACCCCGCCTCCCTCCCGTCCCTGGCGGCGCCGGCCTGGTGGCCGAGCAGGCTCCGCAGCGTCGTCGCGCCGATCGGCGCCTCGGCGAGCTCCGGGACGTGCTGCGCCACCGGATCGTCCAGGCGGAGCCGCCCGTCCCGGAGCAGCCGCAGGACGGCCGTGGCCGTGAAGGTCTTCGAATGCGAGGCGATCCGGAAGGCGTGCGCCGTCGTCAGCGGCTCCTCCGTCTCCGCGTCGGCGAGCCCGACGGCGCGCGAGAACAGCAGCTCCTCCCCTTGCCGGAGCGCCACCTGGATGCCGGGGACGCCGTGCGAGCGACGCTGCTGGTCGATCCAGTCGACGAGGAACCCCTCCAGGTACGGGACGAGCGCGGGGACGTCGGAGGGCGCGAGCGGCATTCCCCCATTCTGCCGCCCGTCACACCGAGACCCCCTCTCCCCGCCGAAACCTCCTCGACGCCCGAAACCCCCTCCGCGCGCCGAGACCCCCTCCCAGATACGTATCGGGGAGGGGGTCTCGGCGGGGGAAGGGGGTTTCGCGCCCGGCAGCGCGCCCGGCGTCAGCGGACGCGGATCGCGGCGGGCTGCACGGTGATCGCGATGCGCGTCACCTCGCCGATGTCGTCGCCGTCGATCTCGAACACGCGCGGCTCGTCCAGCTCCACGACCGCCGAGGTGAGCCGGCGGTGCACCATGCTGTCGCTGCTGGCCGCACGCTCCTCTCCCCCGGACAGCAGGCGCTTGAGCCCGTTGTCCCACACCATGGTGCGCAGCGTGTCCATCCACCCGGCGATGCCGTCGGCGTTCAGCGCCAGGAGGTCGAGCTGCCCGTCGGAGGGGTCCGCGTCGGGCAGGAGGGTGATGCCGCCCTGCAGGGTCCCGCAGTTGCCGACGATGAACGTGTGGGCCTTCTCCTCCACCGGATCCGCGTCGTCCATCGCCACGCGGAGGTCGATGACCTCGCTCGCGGCCACCGCACGGCCGAGCGACTCCACGTACGCGAGCCAGCCGGCCTTGTCCTTGAGGTCGTCGTCGGTCTCCGTGATCATGTGCGCGTCGATCCCGAATCCAGCCATGACGGCGAAGGCGTAGCGCCCCGACTCGCCCTCCGGCTCGGGGTCCTCCTCGGGCACCTCGCCCGGGGCGAAGACGACCTCGGCCCAGCCGACGTCGATCGCCTGTGCGTCGCCCGTCAGCGCACGGCCGAACGCGCCCGGCAGGTCGTTCAGGGGGACGCCGAGGTTGCGCGCGAGCAGGTTCCCGGTGCCGAGGGGGATCACGGCGAGGTCCGCCTCGGTCTCCGCGTCCGCCAGCTGCTCGGCCACCGCGCGCACCGTGCCGTCGCCGCCGGCCGCCGCCACCACGTCGGCTCCGGCGTCGAGGGCCGCCTGGGCCGCGGCGCGGCCGGGGTCGTCCTCCGCGGTCTCGTGCCAGCTGACCGAGACGCCCTCCGCACCGCCGAGTGCGGTCTCGAGGGCCGATTCCAGCGTCTCCCGATCGGTCTTCGACGGGTTCCAGACGATGCCGATGTGCTTCGTGGTCATGTGCGCGCCTTTCCTCGGAACGGGACGGTTCACCTCTCGCCCGCCCATTCTGCCCCGCCGTCCGCTCGGACCGCTCGCGGGAGCACGAGATATACCGGACGACCGCGGCGGTATGTACCGGACGACGCGGCCGTGCGCCCGCTCAGCCCTCGAAGCGATCCGGGTGCGGGCCCGTGCGTCCGTCGCGCTCGAGAGCGTCGATCGCCGCGAGCTCCTCGGCCGACAGGTCCCCGTCGAACACGTCGAGGTTCTCCGCGATGCGCGCGGGGGTGACCGACTTCGGGATCACCACGCGCCCCTGCTGAAGGTGCCACCGCAGCACCACCTGCGCCGGCGTCTTGCCGTGGCGTTCGGCGATCTCGACGATCGCGCGCTCGCGGAGCACCGCCCCCTGGGCCAGCGGGCTCCACGCCTCCGTCACGATCCCGCGCGCCGTGTTCGCCGCGACGACGGCGCGGTTCTGCAGCGCGGGGTGCAGTTCGACCTGGTTCACGGCCGGCACGATCCCCGCCTCCGCGGCGATCCGGTCCAGGTGCGCGGGCTCGAAGTTCGACACGCCGATGGCGCGCACCCGCCCGTCCGCGTACAGCCGCTCCAGCGCCCGCCACGTCTCCGGGTAGGTCCCCCTCGCCGGGGCCGGCCAGTGGATGAGGAACAGGTCGAGCCGGTCCAGCCCGAGACGGTCGAGCGCCGCGTCGTAGGCGCGGAGCGTCGCGTCGTAGCCGTGGTCGCTGATCCACACCTTGGAGGTGACGAACAGCTCGTCGCGGGGCAGCCCGGACGCGGCGAGCGCGCGGCCCACGCCGGCCTCGTTGCCGTAGACCGCGGCCGTGTCGATGCTGCGGTACCCGGCGGCGAGCGCGGTCTCGACGGCGGCGGCGGTCTCGTCGTCCGGCACCTGGAACACGCCGAATCCGAGCTGCGGCATCCGGACGCCGTTGTTCAGCGCGACGGTGGGGATGGTGAGGGTGGTCATGACGGTCTCCTTGTGAGAGTTCGGGGGGAAGGGAGGATCAGTGCGCGGCCGCGGGGAGCGGACCGGTGGCGGCGGGGGCGACGACGCGGCGCGCCAGGACGGCGGCGATCGTCATCAGGACCAGCGAGGACGCCGTGATGGCCGCGCCGATCCAGATCGGGGAGGTGTAACCGAGACCGGCCGCGATGCCGACGCCGCCGGCCCAGGCGCCGAGGGCGTTCCCGACGTTGAAGGCGCCGATGTTCGCCCCGGATGCGAGCGTGGGCGCGCCGCCGGCGTAGGTCATGATCCGGCTCTGCAGACCGGGGACGGTGCCGAAGCCGAACCCGCCCATGAGCACGAGGATCACGATGGTCGCCGGCTGCGAGCCGGCGAGGGCGCCGAACGCCGCGAGGACGACCACGAGGAGCGCGATGAACGCCAGGAGCGTGCCATCGATCGACCGGTCGGCGAGGCGTCCGCCCACGGCGTTGCCCACGACCAGGCCGAGCCCGAACAGCACGAGCAGCCACGGGACGGCGGCGCTCGCGAATCCGGAGACCTCGGTCAGCGTGTACGCGATGTACGTGAAGGCGCCGAACATGCCGCCGTAGGCGAGGACGGTCACCCCGAGCGACAGCCAGACCTGCGCCGACCGGAAGGCCCTCAGCTCGCCGCGCAGGCTCACGGGCGCGGCCGGCTCGCGCGGCGCCGGCACGAGCAGCGCGATGCCGAGGAACGCGACGACGCCGATGGCGGCGATCGCCCAGAACGTGGAGCGCCACCCGAGCTGCTGGCCGAGGAACGTGCCGAACGGCACGCCCAGGACGTTGGCGGCGGTCAGCCCGGTGAACATGAGGGCGATCGCGCGCCCCTTCCTGGCCGGCTCGACGAGCTCGGCCGCGACGACCGCGCCGATCCCGAAGAAGGCCCCGTGGCAGAGGGCCGCGATGATGCGCCCCGCCATCGCCAGACCGTAGTCCGGGGCGACGGCGGTGAGCGCGTTGCCGACGATGAACAGTACGACGAGCCCCAGGAGGACGGGCTTGCGCGGCAGCCGCGTCGTGGCGGCGGTGAGTCCCAGCGCACCGACCACGACGCTCAGCGCGTATCCCGAGATGAGCCAGCCCGCCGTCGCCTCGCTGACCGCGAAGTCGCGGGCGACGTCGGGCAGCAGCCCCATGATGACGAACTCCGTGAGTCCGATGCCGAACGCTCCGATGGCGAGCGCGACGAGTCCGAGTGGCATGTGATCGCTCCTGTGGACCCTGCGGAGGGGCCCTGCTAAAGTAGTTGCAGACGCGGGATATTGCGTCCGAGAAGCAATGATTGCACACGCAATTAATCGGCGCAAGCAACGACTTTTGACGGATCCCGCGGGCGGCCACGCCGAGGAGCACAGGAGGAGCCATGGGCATCGCAGACGACGCGGTCGAGATCCGCGCCCGGGGCTGGCGCACCCTCGCCGCCCTTCACAACCTCATCGACGCCGAACTGGAGCGCGCGCTGTCCGCCGTCTCCCTCTCGGTCGTCGAGTACACGGTGCTGGACGCGCTCAGCCGCCAGGACGGCTGGCACATGCGCATGCAACAGCTCGCCCGGGCCGCCGCGCTGAGTCCGAGCGCGACCACCCGCCTCGTCACCCGGCTCGAGGATCGCGGCCTCCTCACCCGCATCCTCTGCGCGGACGACCGCCGCGGGATCTACACGGAGCTCACCCCGGCAGGACGAGCGCTCTACGACCAGGCCCGCCCGATCCACGACGAGGCACTCGAGCGCGTCCTCGGCGACGCGATCGAGCAGCCCGAGCTCGCCCCGGTCGTCCACGCGCTCCAGGCCGCTCCCGTCGCGGTCTGAGTCGGCCGGGCGGGAGCCGCCCGGCCGACTCGGCCGCCCGTCCTCATTCGGGCCTGTGGGCGCGCAGCACCTCCAGGCGCGCGCGGTACTCCGTCTCGTCGACCTCGCCCTTCGCGAAGCGATCGGCGAGGATCTGCTCCGCCGTGCGACCCGGCGCGGCCCAGGGCGCACGCCCGCCGTCCGGCGTCGCCCAGGGACCGGGGCCCCAGGGCCCGCCGAACCTCCGGCGACGGACGATCAGTGCGATGAGGAGCCCGACGATGATGAGGAACATCACCGGGCCGATGAGGAAGAACGGCCAGAACGGGGCGACGCCCCAGGTTCCGGCGTGTGCGGCGACGACCGCGGGTGTTGCGAGCATGATGCCCATCCTTCGATCCGATCGGCCGCGTCTCGGCCGATGGGTCCAGACTCGCGACCGAGGACGTGATCCGAATCCGGCCGGGGGAGCGATCCTCGCTGCTCCTCCGGGAGTACGACGGGGCGCCTACTGCCAGCCCGGAGCGACCAGGCCCGTCTCGTAGGCGGTCACCACGAGGTGGACCCGGTCCCGCGCATGCAGCTTCGACATGATCCGGGAGACGTGCGTCTTCGCGGTCAGGGGGCTGAGAAAGAGCCGCGCCGCGATCTCGTCGTTCGTCAGTCCCATCCCGACCAGCCGCAGCACCTCCCGCTCCCGCTCGGTGATCCCCGCCAGCGCGGCGGTGTCCGGCGCCTCGCGGAGCCCGACGGCGAGGCGGTCGAGCAGCTTCCGGGTGACGCCGGGGGACAGCAGGGCATCGCCGTCGGCGACCGCGCGCACCGCGCGCACGAGGTCGGCCGGCTCGGTGTCCTTCACCAGGAACCCCGCCGCCCCGGCACGGACGGCTCGCGCCACGTATTCGTCGAGCTCGAAGGTCGTCACGATCACGACGTGGACCCCGGACAGACGCGGGTCCGCGGCGATCTCCTCGGTGGCCCAGAGTCCGTCCCCCTCCGGCATCCGGATGTCCATGAGCACCACGTCGACAGGGACGTCGCGGATCGCGGCCAACAGCTCGCGCCCGCCGGCCGCCTCCGCGACGACCTCGATGCCGTCCTCCGCGTCGAGCAGCGCCCGGAACCCCGCGCGGACCAGCAGCTGATCGTCGGCGAGCGCCACCCGGATCACGATCCCCTCCTCACGTCGCCCTCCCCCACGGCAGCGTCGCCGTCACGACGGCCCCGCCGCCGGGTGCATCGGCGAACGCGATGCGCCCGCCCAGCAGCGCCGCCCGCTCCCGCATCCCGAGCACGCCCCCGTGCCCGGCGACCCGCGGCTCGGCCCCGCCGAATCCGCGCCCGTCGTCCGCGACGGTCACGACCAGGACCGGATCCGGGTCCTCGCGCCGCTCCAGTGTCACCCGGATGCGGGACGCGTCGGCGTGCCGGACGGCGTTCGTCAGTGCCTCCTGCGCGATCCGGAAGCCCGCGAACTGGGTCGCCCGGCTCGGCGCTCGGCCGGCCAACCGGTCGTCCAGCACGATGTCGACCTCCGGGGCCTTCAGCCCGGTGACGAGACGCGCGATCTCCGCGAGCTCGGCCTGCGGGACCAGCGGAGCGTCACCGTCGCGGAGGACGCCCAGCACGCCGCGCACCTCTTCGAGCGCGAGCTTCGACGTCTCCTTGACGTTCGCCAGGGCGCTGCGCGCCTGCTCCGGATCGGTGTCGAACAGGTGCAGGCCCACTCCCGCCTGTACGTTCATCTGCGACAGCGCATGGCCGAGGACGTCGTGGAGCTCCCGCGCGATCCGGACGCGTTCCCGCTCCTCGGCGCTCTGCTGCCGCCGCACGGCCTCGGCCCTCATCGCGGCCCGGCGTTCGCCGCGCGTGCGCAGGAAGGCACCGACCCCGAAGCACAGCCCGAGCGCCACGGTCGCCGCGACGATGACGCCCGGGAACCAGGTGCGCCCGATGGCGAGCCCGGCGAGGATCGCGGACGCCCACCCGACGCCCACGGACACGGCCGCCCAGACGACGGCCCCGCGGGCGACCGCCCCCACCACCGCGAACCCGAGCGCGAGGTACGGCGGGCCGGGGACCGGGGTCGTCAGGACGTCCGCGAGGGCGAGCCCGGCGACGACGGCCACGACCGGCCCGGGCAGCCGCCGCGCGGCGAGCAGCGTCAGCGGTCCGGCGACCGCCAGCACGACGTGCAGGACGGACGGCCACAGGGGATCCGTCACGCCCAGGCGCACCGTCGTCCAGATCGCGGCGGGCAGCTGCACGAACAGGCTCAGCGCCACCGGCGCGATCAGGCGGAACCGGGGCGACCGGTTCCACGGCGGTCCCCACGGCTCCCCCGCGTCGACGCGGTGACGCTGCGGATCCGACATCCTCCGATGCTATTCCCGCCCTCCTCGCACCGGATCCCTCCGCGGGAGCCCGGGACCGTACTCCCCGCGGAGTACGCCGCCCCGCCTCAGGCGATGAGCTTGGTGTCCTGCCGAACGAAGACGGGCGCGTCGACCGACGTTCCGCGCGCCGACGCCGTCAGGGACAACAGCTCCTGGAGGACGCACACCTCCACGAGCGCGCGCTGGCATGGCGTGAGGCCGCCGGGGACCCGGACGACGGGACCGGCCTCCGCATCCGCAGACGTCCGCGTGGTCAACAGCAGCGTGGCCTCGGTCCGCTCGCGCAACTGAACGGCGAGCTGAGCCTCCCGCGCGTCGCCCAGCAGGACATGCGACACCGCTCCGCCGGCGATGTCCATCGGTCCGTGGAGGTACGCCCTCGTACCGAACGCTGTGCTCGACACCAGCGGGCCTTCACGCAGCAGCAGCGCGAACGCCTCGGCCGCGGTCATGTCCTCCGCAGACGCCGTGACATCCGCGGACCCTGCGGCCAGGTGCCCCGCCGCGAAGGCCTGCAGGATCGGACGCGCCTGCGCGGACGCCGCCGCCGCGATCTCCGGTATACGGCGCCAGGAGATCTCCGGCACGACCCCCGCCCACTTCTCCGCGAGCAGGGACAGGGCCACGAACGTCGTCACGAACCCCACGGTGGAGACTCGGCTGTCCTCCCCACCGCCGAGGGTCAGCCGATGCGGAGCGATGTGGGTCAGCGGGCTCTCCTCGGCGTTCGTGACCGCGAGGACCGGAACGCCCGCGGCCGCGAACCGAGTGGCGAGATCTGCGGTCTCGACGCTCCGCCCGCTCTGCGACACCGCCACCACCACATCCGGACCGCGCTCGGGCACACACCCAAGGTCGGAGCAGTCGCTGCGCATCGCCATCAGCCCAGACGAGCGCAGCACCTGCAGCGGGGTCGCGAGGGCTGCATGGCTCGCGCCGATTCCCGCGAGCAGCACCGCGGATCCCGCACCCACCGACGGCACCTCGGCCGCGGCCGAGCGGGCGATCACGAGATCGAGTCCGTCGAACTGACGCGTGCGTCCTTCCTCGAAACCGATCATCGCGGCCCGCCCTCGTGCTTCGCGGCACGCGGACGCCATTCCCGACGGGCAACGGCGGGTACGTAATCGTCGAGCTCCACGGGGAAGCGTACGACGGTGCTCGTTTCCGCCGCGTAATAGGCGGCCATCAGCAGCTCCGTGACGGCGACGCCGCTGCGCAGAGACTCCAGCGTCTGCTCGCCGCGCGCGAACGCGCGCACGAGATGCGTGTTCTCCGCGACGTAGCCGTACGACGCCGGCTCATCGGCGATCACCGGCATGAGACCCTGCTCGGCGTTCTGCTTCTCGATCATGTCCTCGCCCGCCTCCTGCGTGATGTCCCGGGACAGGAACACCTGACCGTCGCCGGTCAGCGAGTTCGCCGACATCGAGTACTCGGGGCCGAGCAGCTCGAAGGACAGCCGCATCCCTGCGCCGACGTAACCCCAGGAGGTCGTCGCCTCGACGATCACCGGTTCACCGTCTCCGTTGCGAAAGACGAAGGTCGCGTTCGCGTAGTCCTCCGACGGGGTGTCCCGATAGTCCTGCACACCGGGGAAGCGCTCCTCGAGCTGATGCGCGTAGTGGTCGCGCCCCCAGCGCAGGGACGCGATCGTGGCGGTGACCGACACGGGCTCGAGCCACTCATCGGGATCGACCCCTGGCGGAGTGAGCAGGAAACGCCCGGCCTCGACAGAGTGGCACATCAGGTCGTTCAGCACGCCGCCGCCCTGCAGCTCGCTGTCCCAGAACCACTGGGAGTGCGGACCGGAGTGCTCCTCGAGGCACCGGGCGAGGTAGGGCGACCCGGCCGGCCCCGCACCGCGGGCCCAGACGAGGTCCCGGGTCCGGGTGAGCCGCGGCGCGTACACCTGGTTCTCCAGATAGCCGTGCAGGATCCCGGCCCGCTCGACCGCGGCCAGCACCGCCTTCGCCTCCTGGAGGTTGCGTCCGAGCGGCTTCTCGACGGCGATGCCCTTCAGACTCCCCCGGCCGCTGACGACCTCGGCGCAGATGGCTTCGACCACCTCGACCCGGGTCTCGTTCGGCGTGAGCACCCAGATGGCGTCGACGCGAGGATCCTGGACGAGGGCGGCCACGTCGTCGTAGGCGCGAACGCCCTCGCCGACGCCGAGGGACTCGGCGAAGCGCGCGAGGTCCTCGGCCTTGCTCTTCGTGCGCGAGGAGACGGCGACGATGTCGGCCCCGCGAACCGCCTGCCACGAGCGGACGTGGAAGCGGGCGATGAACCCGGCGCCGACGATGCCGATGCCAAGGGTCGGGGTGCGGGAGGTGTCGGTCATGAGGCTCCTTTTCAGAGGGAGGGGACGGAGGATCAGCCCTTGACGCCGGTGAGGGTGATGCCCTCGACGAACGTCCGCTGAGCGAAGAAGAAGACGATGACGACAGGGATCGTCGCCAGCATCGTGACGGCCATGGTGATGCCCCAGTCCGTGGAATGGGACCCGTGGAAGCTCGCTAGACCGAACGACACCGTCCAGTTCTCGGAGTACTCCGAGGCGTACAGCAGCGGTCCGTAGTAGTCGTTCCAGCAGGCGAAGAACGTGAAGATCGATGCGGCGGCGATCCCGGGCTTGGCCATCGGCACGATGACGCGGAGCAGGATCCCCCAGTCTCCGTTGCCGTCCATGCGGGCGGCGTCGACGTACTCCGTGGGCATCGCCAGGAAGAACTGCCGCAGCAGGAAGATCGAGAAGGCGCTGCCGAACAGGTGCGGGAGGATCAGCGGCCACAGGGTCCCGGTCAGTCCGAGTGAGGACCACATCACGTAGAGCGGAACCTGCGTGACCTGCGGCGGCAGCAGCATCGCCACGATGACGAGGAAGAACACGATGTTGTCGCCGCGGAACCGGTACTTCGCCAGGACGAACGCCATGGGCACCGACGAGACGAGCATGAACAGCGTCGCCAGGGTCGCATACAGCAGCGAGTTCCCGAACCACACGAGCAGCGGCGCGGCCGTGAACGCGCCCGCGTAGTTCTCCCACGCCCACGGGTCCGGCCACACCGCGCCGGTCAGGGTCTGGTGGGAGCCCATGAACGACGTGAGCAGGACGAAGCCGATCGGCAGCAGGAACATCACGGCGAGCGCGACGAGCAGGGCGTGCTCGGCGATCCAGAACAGGATCCGACGGGCCATCAGCGCGGCCCCTTCCCCGCGAATGCGCCGAGGCGACGCAGCAGCAGCGCCATGACGGCGGCGGCGACGATGAACAGGATCACGGCCAGAGCCGCGGAGTAACCCAGCTGGAAACTGGAGAAGCCCTGCAGGTACATCCACTGCGTAAAGGTCAGCAGAGAGTCGTTCGGGTAGCCGATCAGGGCCTCCGTACCGGACCCGATCCCCGTGGAGCCGTTGGCGACGCTCGACGCGACCGCCGCCTCGGTGAAGTACTGCAGCGAGCCGATGATGCCTGTCACGAGGGCGAAGAGCAGAACCGGCGAGATGTTCGGCAGCGTCACGAAGCGGAACCGCTGCCAGCCGTTCGCCCCGTCGAGCGACGCGGCCTCGTACTGATCGCGTGGCACGTCCAGCAGGGCGGCGAGCAGGATCACCATGATGTCGCCCATCATCCAGATGCCCAGCAGCAGCAGCGAGGGCTTGGACAAGGCCGGGTCGTTGAACCAGAGCGGTCCCTGGATCCCCAGGGCGCGCAAGATCGTGTTGACCGGTCCCGACCCCGGATTAAAGAGGAAGACGAAGGCGACGACACTCGCCACCGGCGGCACGAGCGCCGGGACGTAGAACAGCGTGCGCCACACGCCGCTCGCGCGCTTGCGGCGGGTCAGCAGCAGCGCGATGCCGAGTGCGCAGAGGATCCGCACCGGGACGAGGAACACGACGAACCACAGAGTGTTGAGCGCCGCGGTGCCCACCCGGCTGTCCTGGCTGAACATGTACTCGTAGTTGCGCAGGCCGATCCAGATCGGCTCGCTGACGAGGTCGTAGCTGGTGAAGGAGTAGAAGACGTTCGCGGCCAGCGGGTACACGAAGAAGACCAGCAAGCCGATCAGCCCGAGCCCGAGCATCGTCCACATCGCCCAGCGCGGGCGGCGCCGGCTGCGAGAGGCCTCCCCGGCGGCCCGACCCGAGGGCCGGGCCGCCGGGGAGGAAACGAGTGTCGCCGTCATCGCGCTACTTCGCCCCGCGCAGGCTCAGAGCGTTGTCGATGTCGCGATCGACCTGGCTCAGGCCCTCTGCGAGCCCCTTCTCGGACGCCGCGCCGGACTGATATCCGGTCCAGAAGCTGTCGACCCCCTGCGTCAGGGTCGCGCCGATCGCGGTCACCGGCGAGCTCGCCGTCGCGGGGTGCGCGGACGCCTCGACGAAGGTGCGGTAGGTCTCGGGCACCTCGAGGTCGGCGGAGTCGGCGGCGGCCTTCAACGTCGGGATGTTCTTGAACCCGTTGGCATACTTCACCGCGGCGTCCGTGTCGCTGGAGAGGTACTTGACCAGCGCCCAGGCCGCCTCCTGGTTCTTCGACTTGCTGCTGATGCCGATGTTCGCGCCCGATGCGTAGCCGCCGCCGTACTCCTGACCGCTGCCGTCAAGCACCGGCATCGGGGCCGTGGCATACGGCAGGTCCTTCGCCTGATCCTCGATGAACGCGACGCGCCATTCGCCGTCGACGGCCATCGCGATCTTCCCCGTCTGGAACGGGTTGTCGGCGGAGAACTGGTCGCCGGTGGCCGCGCTGAAGGTCTTCAGCTTGTCGTAGCCGATCTCGTCGACGAACGCCTTCTGCCAGTTGATGAGGTCGGTCCAGGCCGGGTCCGTGTGCAGCGCGGACTTGCCGTCCTCCATCCATGCGCCGCCCGCCGCCTGGCCGAGCGTGGTCGGGCGGAGCTGGCCGAACCCGATGAGGGGATTGAATCCCAGGGTCTTGATCGACCCGTCGGCGTTGTACTCCGTGAGCGCGAGCGCCATCTCCTCGAGCTCCTGGAGGGTCCGAGGAGGTTCGCTGAATCCGGCGGCGGCGAGCATCTCGGTGTTGTAGTACAGCCCGAAGACATCCGAGGTGGTCGGGAGGCTGCAGCGCGTGCCCTCATACTCGGTGAGTCCCGCGAACACGTCCTGGAAGTCGTCGGCGGAGACGCCGTCGCGATCCATGTACGGCTGCAGGTCGACCATCGACTTGCACAGCGTTCCGAGGGTGTTGTTGACGTTCGTGATCATCACGTCGACCTTGGAACTGGTGGCGGCCACCTGGGCGATCTTCGTGTCCTCCTGCTGGTCGCTGACGGTGACCTTCACGCCAGGATGCTCCGCCTGGAAGTCATCCACGAGCGACTGGATGACCTCCGCCTCGCGCGCCGAGTAATGGTGCCAGAGCGAGATCTCCCCCGTCAGCTCGTCCGCGGACGGAGCCTTGTCGGCGACGGCGGCGGATCCGCCACCGGCGCAACCGGCCAGCACGGCCACGGTCGCCGACGCCGCGGCGAACGCGGCGATGTATCGTGTGAACTGCTTCATTGCATTCCTTTCGCGAGTGCATTGCTGTTGCCGCGCCGGTGCCCCAAGCACCGGCGCGGTCTTTCCGGATACGACTCCGGAGGATCAGCGGATCGCGCGGAGACTCCGCTCGATCCGCACCTCCTCGTCTTCGGCTTCGGATCTGCGCGCCCGCGCGAGCACGTCTTCGCGCAGGTCCCGACGCAGCAGTTCCAGGGCTCCGCTCAGGACCGGGTCCGCACCCACCCGGGCGACCTCGATCGGCGGATCCCACCGGGTGTGATCGCGGATCGCGACCCGGGTGAGCTCAGCGAGGGCCGCTCCTCCCGCGCGTCCGACCGGCCCCCCGAACACCACGTGGTCGGGGTCGATCACGCCGAGGACGGGGATGACCGCGTGCGCGAGCCTCGGGGCGAGCGCCTCGGACACGCGCGGGGGAAGATCCTCCCCGGCAAGGATCCCCTCGAAGGTCACGCGGTCCTCTCCCACGCTCCGCGCCAGTGCCTCCAGCGCTCCGGCGCCGACGGTGTCCTCGATGTCGAGATTCTCGGTCACACCGGGTACGACGGTGCGGGAGACCGGTAGATGCCCGATCTCCCCCGCGCCCCCGGAGCTGCCGTGAACGACCTTTCCGGCGATGTCCAACGCCAGTCCGATGCCGTGGCCGATCCAGATCAGGGCAGTGATGTCGCCGTCGTCATACGCCCCGGAGCTGCGTTCCGCCACCGCCGCCAGGTTCACGTCGTTGTCGATGCGCACGCTGCATCCCAGCGCCTCCTCGATCTGTCGGCGCACGTGCTGCCGGGACCAACCGGGCAGGCCCTCCACGGAGCTGAGCTCATCGGTGCGGGTGTCCACGCTGCTGGGGACCCCGATGCAGACGTGGCCGACGCGAGCCAGGTCGACGCCTGCGCTTCGGCAGGCGCTCAGCACGGCGTGCGCCACGTCCTTCGCCGCACTGCGGTCCGTTCCGATGCCCTCGGCCGATTGACGGGCCACGACGTGAGCGCGCCCCGTCACGTCCACCACGCTCGACTGCACGCCGTGCTGGTCCACGTTCACGCCGACGCCGAAGACGACGTCCTTCCGAACCCCGTAGACGGTCGCGGCAGGACCCCGGCTCGCAGCCTCCTCACCAGCCGCGATGATGAGTCCGCGCTCCTCCAGACGGGCCACGATCTGCGCCGCGGTCTGCTTGGACAGGTTGATTCGGGCAGCGATCCCGTTCCGGCTGAGCGGACCGCCGTCGATCATGCTGGCCAGCGCGTGCGCGGCGTTCTCATCGCCCAGCCAGGACGGTGTGCGCTTGACTGCCATGTCTGCCTCGACTCTCGGGATCGGCTCGCAAGCAGTATTGCAACGTTTCTTGACAGTTTGCAACCCTCACTTCCAGATGGCGCCAACTGCCCAGAGAATTGAACGAAATCGGCGCATTGATCTCCCTCCAGGCATCTGGCAGGATTCCTGACTGTAACCATCGAAGGTGAGGTCGACATGTCCGAATCCCCCCGTCCGCTGCGCCTCGGCGTCCTTGGCACCGGCGGCATCGCGGTCGCGTCCTACGGCGTGCTGCCCAACATGCACCAGTACGCCGGGCAGGTCGCAGTCGAGGCCGTGGCCGACGTCGACCGCGCCCGTGCCGAGGAGGTCGCCGCGCGCTTCGGGATCCCCCACGCCTTCGGCGGTCTCGACGAGATGATCGCGGCCGGCGGCATCGACGCCGTCGCCAACCTCACGCCGATCCCGTTCCATTTCGAGACCTCCCGCGCCATTCTGAACGCGGGCCTGCACCTGGCGACCGAGAAGCCGATCGCGTCGACCGTCGCAGAGGCGGACGAGCTGATCCGGATCGCGGAGGAGAAAGGACTGCTCATCGTGTGCGCCCCGCCCGACATGCTCTACGAGCCCTATGAGCGCGCGGCGGAGATGGTCCGAGCCGGTGAGATCGGACGGGTGGCTTTCGCGCGCGTGCACTCCAGCCACGCCGGCCCCGGAGGCGGCCCGCGCGGCTGGGAGAGCGACCCCAGCTGGTTCTACCGGAAGGGTTCCGGTCCGCTCCTGGACATGGGCGTGTACGGAATCCACGAGATCACCGGGATCCTGGGGCCCGCCCTGCGCGTCTCAGCCTTCTCCGGCATCACCGATCCGACGCGGACGGTGCGCGGCGACGGTCCGTTCGCCGGACTGGAGATCGAGGTCGAGATCGCCGACAACAACCTCTTCATGCTCGACTTCGGCGGGTCGACGTTCGCCGTGATCGACGGCACCTACAACGTCCACGTCTCCACCGGGCCCAAGATCGAGATCTTCGGCCGGCGCGGCGTGGTGAACATCCTCCAGCCCGGGCACGACGACCTCGAGGTCTATCGCACCGACCTGTCCCCCGGCGTCGACGACTGGATCCGCGGGGACGAGCCGCTCGCGCGGAGCACCCGCCGGGACACCTACGGTCGCGCGCTCATGATCGGCCATCTCGCGGACTGCGTGCGCGACGGCGCGCACCCCGTCCTGAGCGCGGAGCACGCCCGGCACGCCCTCGAGATCATGATCGCGGTCGAGGTCTCCGCGCGCGAGGGCCGTGTCGTCGACCTGACGACCACCTTCGGAACGGAGGCCCGGGCATGACCGTGCGCATCGCCGTCCTCGGCCTCGACCACTGGTACGCCGCCCTCCCCTTCGCCCGAGCGGTGCAGGCCCATCCGGAAGCGGAGCTCGTCGTCATCGCCGATCCGGACCAGGTGCGGTCGTCGGAGATCGCCGCCGAGCTCGCTGTCGAGGCCTCGACGGATCCGGCGGCTGCGGCGATCCGACCCGACGTCGACGCGGTCGCCTGCTTCAGCAGCGTCGACCGCAGCCCAGCGCTGTGCATCGCCGCGGCCGGAGCGGGCAAGCACATCGTCGCGGTGAAGCCGCTCGCGATGGACCTCACGACCGCCGACACGGTCGTGGCCGCCGTCGAGGAGGCCGGCGTGGTCTTCGTGCCGAGCGAGGCGCGCCGGACGTCCGCCCTCGCCCTCCGCCTGCGTTCGCTGCTCGGCGACGGACCGGTGGGCGACCTGCGCGCCGGCACGTTCTCGATGCACAGCGCCGTCCCCGCGCCGTGGCCGGGGCAGGTCGGCCCGAGCTGGTGGACCGATCCGGATCGCGCACCGGGCGGCGGCTGGATCGACCACGCCGTGTACCAGATCGATCGGATGCGGTGGTTGTTCGACAGCCCGGTGCGCGCGGTCTCCGGCACGATCGGGAACCTGCGTCACCCCGACCTCGACGTCGAGGACTACGGCCATGCCGTCTACACGCTGGAGTCCGGGGCCGTGGTGACCGTCGAGGACACGTGGATCGCCTCCTCCGGCGATTCGCAGACGACGATGCATCTCGTCGGGACCCGCGGTTCGGTCCATGTCGACAGCCGCACCGGGACGATCTCGGTCTCCCGCGGCGACCGGACCTGGGACACGGAGACGATGCCGGACGATGGCTTCGACACGCTGGACGTCCTGCTGGCCGCCGTCGTCGACGGCGTCCCCGCGCCGGCCGATGTACACGCCGCCCGCGAGACCCTCGAGCTCGCCCTCCGGTTCTACGAGAACGCGGTCCGTGTGTGACCGCGCGGACCGTGCTCGGAGTCGATGCCGGGGGGACGAAGGTGCACCTTCGTCGCGAGCAGATGGCCGGAGAGGTGCTCGAGGACCGTGCGATCGAGGGGTGGGACTGGAGCGGTGCCGGATTCGATGATCGCGCGCGGATGATCGCGGCGATCGCGGACCATCCTCAGCTGCCGATGCCGGATGCGATCGGCGTCGGCGCGCACGGCTGCGACTCCGACGCCGAGTGCGAAGACCTCGCCGCTCGGATCCGTGCGCTGGTCCCGGCGGCGGTCACGGTCGTCAACGACGCGGAGCTGTTCGGCCGCGCCGTCGGGCACCCCGACGCGATCAACGTCGTCCTCGGAACCGGTTCGATCGTCGTCCGTCGCAGTCGTTCGGGGGCGCGCTATCTCGGTGGTTGGGGGTGGCTCGTCGGAGATGACGGATCGGCGTGGGGGATCGTGCGCAACGCCGTCACCGCGCTGACCGACGCCGAGGACGCCGACGACCGCGCGTCCGATCCGCTCCGCTCGGCGCTCCTCGCCCGTTCCGGCGCGGCGAACCTCCGTGAACTGGTGGACGTCATGCACCGCGAGCCGGCCTCGGCCTGGGCGCGGTGGGCGGACGAGGTCTTCTCCGCCCAGAACCGCGGCGAATCCGCGGCGGCGAGCGCCGTGGAACGCGGCATCGCTCACACGATCGGTCTCGTCGCGCACGCGCTGGACGGCGACGCCGGGGCGACCGTCGTCTTCGGCGGCGGCGTGGTCGGCAACCAGCCGGAGTACGCCGGTCGGCTGCGTCGGGCCACCGAAGAACAGCTCGGGGTCCGGACGATGCTCCTGGATCGTCCGCCGGTGCTTGGGGCTGTGCGGCTCGCCGCAGACAGCGCCGGCATGCGCTGATCAGACCGGAGAAGTTCCGCCGGTCGTGGCGGTCCGCGCGAGCCGGCGGCTGACTCAGGCGAGGACCGCCCGGTGACTCACGTGACGCCGCCCCGCCTCAGGCGATGCGTCCTGGCAGGCGGTCGAGCACGTCGTTCCAGCCGCGGACGTGGTCGTCGACGACCGGGCGACCCGGGGCGACGTGGACCACGGTCACCTCCGTGCGACTCGGCTCGACGACGTGCTCCGGGTCGTCCTCCGCATGGGCGCGGTCGTCGCTGAAGAGCACCAGGACGCGGTCCGGACGCTCGGCGCCGTCCCATTCCCAGGTGAACCCGAGCGAAGCGCCCGGAACCACTTCGGTGTAGCGGCCGGAGACCCCGGCACCCGCGGACGGGGATCGGATCTCCCACGCGCGATCCGGGCGTGCGTCCAGGCGGTAGACGGTGTCCGGCCACTGGGGCCACCACCACGTGCGCATCCGTGCCGGGACGATCCAGTCCGCGAACGCGGCGTCACGGTCCATCGCGACGACCCGGGAGACGACGAAGGAGGACATGCCTCCACCCTCTCCCCCGGCCCGGCCGACCGCAAGCGCCCCGGATGTCAGGCAGGACGGGAGAGGATCCGCCGACGACGGCCCCTGCGCCGCGGGCGCGGCGCGGCGTCGCCGGCCAGC